>CAMCTE010000127.1 GCA_945878385.1 Azohydromonas lata NBRC 102462
GGCCGACGCCTCCCACGCATGGGCGCAAGTGTGGTGTCCCCTCCAGCCCGGCAGCCCCGACGGGCACTGGGTCGACCTCGACCCCACCAACGACCTGGTGCCCGACCAGGCCCACATCCGCGTCGCCGTTGGGCGCGACTTCGGCGATGTCACCCCCCTGCGCGTCGTCATTCGGGGCGGTGGGCATCACCGCCTGCAGGTCGGCGTCACCACACGGGTCGTGGATGCGGCCACGGCATGAATGCCCGTGCCGCAGCCCGTTCCGTGAAGCCCATCACGGCATGCCCCCCATTGGTGCACCACACAGGCCGCAGCTTGGCGTGGAATTTGCAAACCGAAGCACCAGAGGACCGGGAAGATGAACGTTCGCTTCGATGAAATGAATGCCGAGGGCGGCAGCGCCAGGGCGCACTACGCCGCCTACGGCGACTGGCTGCAACGCCAGCCGACAGCGTCCATGCAGACCCGTCGCGAAGAAGCCGAGATGATCTTCCGCCGCGTGGGCATCACCTTCGCCGTCTACGGCGAGAAGGACGAAGACGGCGCCGGCACTGAGCGCCTCATCCCCTTTGACTTGGTGCCCCGCATCATCCCTGCGGGCGAATGGTCGGTCATGCAGCGCGGCCTCGAGCAGCGCGTGTCGGCCCTCAACCGCTTCATCCATGATGTCTATCACGGGCAGGACATCATCAAGGCCGGCATCGTCCCGGCCGATGAAGTGCTGCGCAACCCGCAATTCCGCCCCGAGATGGTGGGCGTGGATGTGCCCGGCGGCATCTATGCCCACATTGCAGGCATCGACATCGTACGCGCCGCGCAGGCCGACGGCAGCGGCACCTACTACGTGCTGGAAGACAACCTGCGCGTGCCCTCGGGCGTGAGCTACATGCTCGAAAACCGCAAGATGATGATGCGGCTCTTCCCCGACCTGTTCTCGTTGCACCGCGTGGCCCCGGTGGCCCACTACCCCGACCTGCTGCTGGCCACCCTGCGCAGCATGGCCCCTGCCTCGGGCAAGGAGCCCACCGTGGTGGTGCTCACGCCCGGCATGTACAACAGCGCCTACTTCGAACACGCCTTCCTGGCCCAGCAGATGGGGGTGGAACTCGTCGAAGGGCAGGACCTCTTCGTGCGCGACGACATGGTCTACATGCGCACCACCCAAGGCCCCAAGCGGGTGGATGTCATCTACCGCCGCATCGACGACGACTTCCTCGACCCCGAAGCCTTCCGCCCCAACTCCACACTTGGCTGCGCGGGTCTGCTGCGCGCCTACCGCGCCGGCAACGTCACCCTGTGCAATGCCATCGGAACCGGCGTGGCCGATGACAAGTCCATCTACGCCTATGTGCCGCAGATGGTCGAGTTCTATCTCGGCGAAAAACCCATTCTGGAAAATGTGCCCACCTGGCGTTGCCGCGAACCCGGTGACTTGGCCCATGTGCTGGCGCACCTGAAGGACCTGGTGGTCAAGGAAGTACACGGCGCCGGCGGCTATGGCATGTTGGTGGGCCCGGCCTCCACGCAGGCGGAAATCGAAGCCTTTGCCCAGCGCATCAAGGCCAACCCCAGCAATTACATCGCGCAGCCCACGCTCAGTCTGTCCACCTGCCCCACCTTTGTGGAGCAGGGCATTGCGCCGCGCCACATCGACCTGCGCCCCTTCGTGCTGTCGGGCAAGTCGGTGCAGATGGTGCCCGGCGGTCTCACCCGCGTGGCATTGAAGGAAGGCTCTCTGGTCGTCAACAGCAGCCAGGGCGGCGGCACCAAGGACACCTGGGTGTTGGACGCCTGATCGCCCCAAGGAAGTCACGCCCATGCTCTCACGCACCGCCGATCACCTCTTCTGGATGGCCCGCTACATGGAGCGTGCGGAAAACACCGCCCGCATGCTTGATGTGAACTACCAGACCTCCCTTCTGCCCGAGCGTGCCGGCAGTGTGGAAGCGGCCTGGAGCGCCGTTCTGGGCATCAGCGAATTGCACGGGGCCTACCACAGCCGCCACAGCCGCATCCACAGCGAAGCCGTCATGCAGTTCATGGTGCGTGACACCACGAACTACTCCTCCATCGCGTCCTGCCTGGCCGCCGCCCGCGAAAACGCGCGTGCCGTGCGCAGCGCCCTCACCACCGAACTGTGGGAAACCACGAACCAGACCTGGCTCGAGTTCTCCCGCATGATGGTTTCCGACGCCTTGGAAAAGGATCCCTCTGCAGTTTTTGAGTGGGTCAAGTTCCGCTCGCATCTCTCGCGCGGTGTGGCCGTGGGCACCATGCTGCAGGACGAGGCCCTGCACTTCATTCGCCTGGGCACCTTCCTGGAGAGGGGCGACAACACCGCACGGTTGCTCGATGTGAAGTTCCATGGCCACCCCAGCATCGACGGCGCACCACCGGTTGGAGAGGGCGCCCGCACGCCGCACTTGCCCGGGCAAGCCGCACCCTCCATGGCCGCAGAAACCGACTTCTACCACTGGTCGGCGCTGCTGCGTTCGGTCTCGGCCTTCGAGATCTACCGCCGTGTGTACAGCAGCGTCATCCTGCCGGAGAAGGTGGCCGAATTGCTGATCCTGCGCCCCGACATGCCGCGTTCCCTGGCGGCCTGCACCAGCGAACTGGTCAACAACCTCACCCAGGTGGCCAACCAGCAAAGCGGCGACACCCTGCGCCGCGCCGGCCGCCTGCGCAGCGATTTGCAGTACGGTCGCATCGACGAAATCCTCGATGACGGCCTGCACGCCTACCTCACGCGCTTTCTCAACCGCATCAACGACATCGGCGACCGCATTGCCCGAGATTTCCTGGCCGCGGCCTAGGTTGGTGCATCTTACTGCATGAAATACGGGTAAATACCAAGCATTATTTTGCTCGGTAGCAGTACAGTGCTTCTCACAGAAAGGGGTGTGCCATCATTCGTGGCCGTTTTTAACCCCCAGTCCGGAGGAGATCCATGACCACCCGCCGAGTCGTTCTGAGCCGCGGTGCCGCTCTTGCAGGCGCCGCCAGCACCAGCCTCTTGTTGCCGCAAATCGTGCGCGCCCAGTCCAACAAGGTGCGGGTGGGCCTGATGTTGCCCTACACCGGCACCTTCGCCTCCCTGGGCGTGAACATCGAGGCGGGTTTTCGCATGGCTGTGGAAGAGGCCGGTGGCAAGCTCGGCGGGCGTGACATCGAATGGTTCAAGGTCGACGACGAATCCGACCCGCCCAAGGGCGTGGAAAACGCCAACCGCCTGGTGCAACGCGACAAGGTCGATGTCATTCTGGGCACCGTGCACTCCGGCGTGCAGATGGGCATTCACCGCGTGGCCCGCGAGTCCGGTGTGCTGAGCATCATCCCCAACGCCGGCGTGCATGTGGCCACCCGCGCCCAGTGCGCACCCAATGTCTTCCGCACGTCCTTCACCAACAGCCAGCCCACCATGGCCCTGGGTGAAACCATGGTCAAGCGCGGCCACAAGAAGGCCGTGTGGATCACCTGGAAGTACGCCGCAGGCGACGAGGCCTTCGAAGGCTTCCGCGACAGTTACACCAAGGCCGGCGGCACCATCGTCAAAGAACTGGGCTTGCCCTTCCCGAATGTGGAATTCCAGGCCCTGCTCACCGAAATCGCTTCTTTGAAGCCCGATGCGGTGGCCTGCTTCTTCGCCGGCGCCGGTGCGGCCAAGTTCATCCGTGATTACGCTGCTGCGGGCCTCAAGGGCAAGATCCCGCTGTACGGCTCGGGCTTCCTCACCGAAGGCGTGCTCGACGCCGCCGGCCCGGCCGCCGACGGCATCCTCACCACGCTGCATTACAGCGATTCACTCGACACCAAGCGCAACCAGGATTTCCGCAAGAAGTTCGCCATCAACTACAAGCTGCAGCCCGATGTGTACGCCGTACAGGGCTACGATTCGGGCCTGCTGCTGGCGCAGGGCCTGGCCGCCGTGAAGGGCGACATGTCCAACAAGCGCGCGCTGTACGCCGCCATGGAAGGTGCCACCATCGACAGCCCACGCGGCAAGTGGACGATGAGCAAGGCCCACAACCCCATCCAGGACATGTACCTGCGCGAAGTCAAGGACAAGGAGAACAAGGTGATCGGCATTGCCGCCAAGGCATTGGCCGATTCAGGTGTCGGTTGTCGCCTGGCTTGAGGCCGGGCCCCTTACCTTGTTCATGATCGTTTGATGCAAGCCCCAGGTGGCCCACCGGCCGCCTGAAGCCACCCAGGCGGCCGTGGCCGCCCTTTTTTTGCCCCTGCTTTCTCCCATGCCCACCCCATGACCCTGGCCAACTTCCTCATCCAGCTGCTCAACAGCGTCCAGTACGGGCTGCTGCTGTTCATGCTGGCCGCGGGCCTGACGCTGATCTTCGGCATCATGGGAGTCGTCAACCTCGCGCACGGCAGCTTCTACATGCTGGGCGCCTACCTGGCCTACACGCTGGCCATCAAGCTGGGCTCGCTGCCCCTGGCCATCATCGTTGGCGCGGTGCTTGCAGGTTTGTTCGGCTTCGTGCTCGAGAGGCTGCTGTTTCGGCACTTCTACCACCGCGACCACCTCGACCAGGTGCTGCTGACCTTCGGCCTCATCTATGTGTTCGAAGAACTGCGCGCCATCATCTGGGGCAACGATGTGCTGGGCGTGAAGATTCCCGATGCACTCGATTGGTCGATCCCGCTCACCGACACCCTGAGCTACCCGGTCTACCGCCTGTTCATTTCAGGCGTGTGCATCGCGCTGGCCATCGCGCTGTACCTGCTGATTTCCAAAACCCGCTTGGGCATGAAGATCCGCGCCGGTGCTTTCAATCGCGACATGACGGAATCGCTGGGCATCAACATCGAACTGATCCACGCGCTGGTCTTCGGCCTCGGTGTGGGCCTGGCGGTGGTGGCCGGCATGGTGGCCTCGCCCGTCTCCAGCGTCTATCCCAACATGGGCAGCCCGGTGCTCATCATGTGCTTCGTGGTGGTGGTCATCGGCGGCATTGGCTCGGTGCGCGGCGCCATGATCGCAGCCCTGCTCGTGGGCCTCGTGGACACCTTCGGCAAGGTGCTGCTGCCCTCAGTGGCCGGCATGCTGGTCTACATCCTCATGGCCGCGGTGCTGCTGTGGCGCCCCGAGGGGTTGTTCAAGCAATGAAGAACAACCTGCCCCTTGCCGGCCATTTGGCCCCCGTGCCCCACCGGATGCATCCATGAGCGCGCCCAAGTCCCACCTCGAATCCCTGCCGCGCAGCGTGCAGTTCCTGCTGGCCACTGCGGTGGTTGGCCTGGCGCTGTTCCCCCTGATGGGCAGCGACTACGCCTTGCAAAGCCTCTCGCGCATGATGATTCTGGCCATCTTCGCCATGAGTCTTGACCTGCTGCAGGGCGTCACCGGCCTTGTTTCGCTGGGCCACGCCGCCTACTTCGGGCTGGCCGGCTATGCCCTGGCCTTCCTGTCCCCGGCCAACGACCCAGCCGCCCTGTGGTGGACGTTGCCCGCGGCCATGTTGTTCTCGGGCGCTGCGGCCCTCGTCATCGGCTTCTTCGTGGTGCGCACCCACGGCATCTACTTCATCATGGTCACCATGGCCTTTGCGCAGATGCTGTTCTATCTGTTCTTCGACAACAGGGTCCTGGGTGGCAGCGACGGCATCTATGTGAATTTCCGCCCCGCCAGTGGCCCCGTCGACCTGGAGAACAAGGTCACGCTTTTTTATGTGTGTTTGGTCTCCATGCTGCTCGTTTACGCCTTCCTGCGCCGGCTGTTGTGGAGCTCGTTCGGCCGGGCACTCGTGGGCATCCGCATCAACGAACACCGCATGAAGGCTGTGGGTTACTCCACCTTCGGCTACAAGCTCAGCGCGTTCACCCTGGCTGGCGCCCTGGCGGGTTTGGCCGGCTATCTGTGGGGCGCGCTCAACGGCTTCGTGAACCCCGAGCTCATGGGCTTCCACATGAGCGCACACGCCATCATGATGGTCATCCTGGGCGGCATGGGCAACTTCGCCGGAGCGGCCATCGGGGCCTTCGTGTTCGAAGGCGTGCTGCACTGGGTGAAGGACCTGCCGCAGGTGGGCAGCGTGCGCCTGGGCGACCACTGGCAGTTGTGGATGGGCCTGTTCATCGTGGCCGTGGTGATCCTGGCTCCGCGCGGAGTGCTGGGCCTCATCGGCTCGGCGCTGCAGCGGTTGGGTGCAAAAAGGGCCGATGCTCAGGGCATGGGCCAAGGAGAAGGCGCATGAGCACCGCCGAAGTTCTGCTCAGCGCACGCGGCCTGACCAAACGCTTCGGCGGCCTGGCGGCCAACCAGGATGTGTCGCTCGACCTCTGGCGCGGCCGCATCCATGCGGTGATCGGCCCCAACGGCGCGGGCAAGAGCACGCTCACCAATTTGCTATCGGGCGACCTGCCGCCCACCAGCGGAACCGTCACCCTTGCCGGCCACGACATTACTGGCCAGGCGCCGCATGAAATCTCGCGCTTGGGCCTGGGCCGCAGCTACCAGAAGACCAATATCTTTCTGCCTCTGTCTGTTGAAGAGAATGTTCGCCTGGCATCGCAGTCGCGCCAGCGCCACCGCCCTTGGAACCCGCTGCACTGGGTCGATGCCGCCACGGCGCACGCGACCGTGCGCGAGCGCTGCGACCGTGCACTCGAACTCGCAGGCCTGACCGCACGCCGCCGCGTGGTGGCCGGAACCTGTTCGCACGGGGAACAGCGCCAGTTGGAAATTGCCATGACCCTGGCCACCCACCCCCAGGTGCTGCTGCTGGACGAACCATTGGCCGGCATGGGCGTAGCCGAAGCCGAGCGCATGGTGGAGTTGCTGCTGCGCCTGAAGCCCGCGCACGCCATCATGCTGGTGGAGCACGACATGGACGCTGTCTTCACCCTGGCCGACCACCTCACGGTGATGGTCAACGGGCAGGTGATTGCAAGCGGCACACCCGAGGCCATCCGCAACGATGCGGGCGTGCAGGCGGCGTACCTGGGCGAGGAGCATTGACATGACCATCGAGATGCTCATCGAAGCCCGCGGGCTGAACACCTACTACGGCGCCAGCCACATCCTGCGCGGCATCGACTTCCACGTGAAGCGCGGCGAAACCATTGGGCTGATGGGCCGCAACGGCATGGGCAAGAGCACCCTGCTCAAGAGCCTGATGGGCCTCGTGAAGCCGCGTGGTGGCGAGGTGCGCATCAAGGGCCAGGCCATGACGGGCTCCGCCCCATACCGTGTGGCGCAGCAAGGCATTGCCTATGTGCCCGAGGGCCGCGGCATCTTCGGCAACCTCTCCGTGAAGGAGAACCTCGTGATGGCTGCGCGCGCCGGCACACAGGGCCAGCGCGACTGGACCTATGACCGTGTGCTCGAAACCTTCCCGCGCTTGAAGGAGCGCCTGACCAACGGCGGCCAGCAACTCTCAGGCGGCGAACAGCAGATGCTCACCATCGGCCGCGCGCTCATGACCAACCCTGATGTGCTCATCCTCGATGAAGCCACCGAGGGCCTGGCACCGCTGATCGCACGCGAGATCTGGCGCATCTGCGGTCTCATTCGCGAGAGCGGCATCAGCAGCATCATCGTCGACAAGAACTGGCGCCATGTCACGCAGATCACCGACCGCAATGTGATCCTGGTCAAGGGGGAGGTGGTGTTCGAGGGCAGCAGTTCACAGCTGTTGGCACAGCCTCAAACGCTGGAGCAATTCTTGGGTGTATAGTCCGCCTCCCTTCGCTGATCTTCACTGAAGTTTTGGCGGGTGGAAGGCCTGTACTGCGAACCCTGTGCTCGCGGGGGGAGTCGAAAGATTTCCAGGCGGCTGTTGACACGGCGCAAAAAAACGTGTCACAAT
>CAMCTE010000128.1 GCA_945878385.1 Azohydromonas lata NBRC 102462
ACAACTGGCACCACGACAGTGGCCGCTGCCGCCAGATCCTCTCGGAAAAGATCCTGCCCTTGGTGCGCTACTTCGCCTATGTGCAGGTCGCCGAGGAAGAGCAGAACCTGTGGGATGAATACACCCAACTGCAGGCCACGCACCCGCACTTCGCCATGCGCAAGGCGGTGCAGGCCTCGCAGATCTACCCGGTGTTCCGAGAGTTCTTCAAGAAGGAAGGCGCGAAGGCGGCATGAGCGAACACGACTCCAGCGCAAGCCCCCCTGCGCAAACTCGAGCCGATGAGGCCAGGCCCCGCGCGGCCGAACCCCTGCCCGGCCCCAGTGACTGGACCTTCGAACTCATCGAGCGTTACCACGAGGTCATCCGTGCCACGGCCCAACGCTTTGAGCTCGACACCTACCCCAACCAACTCGAGATCATCACCGCCGAGCAGATGATGGACGCCTACGCCAGCGTGGGCATGCCGGTGAATTACCGCCACTGGAGCTATGGCAAGGAATTCATCGCCACCGAAAAGCAATACAAGCGCGGGCACATGGGCCTGGCCTATGAGATCGTCATCAACTCCAACCCCTGCATCAGCTACCTGATGGAGGAGAACACGATGGCCATGCAGGCCCTCGTCATTGCGCATGCAGCTTACGGGCACAACAGCTTCTTCAAGGGCAACTACCTCTTCCGCATGTGGACGGACGCCTCGTCCATCATCGATTACCTCGTTTACGCCAAGAACTACATCGCGCAGTGCGAGGAGCGCCACGGCATCGACACGGTCGAGGCCTTCCTCGACAGTTGCCATGCCCTGCAGAACCACGGTGTGGACCGCTACCGAAGGCCTTCGCGCAAGACGCTGGCGCAGGAGTTGGCTGAGCGGAAAGACCGCGAGGCTTACGCGCAGCAGCAGGTCAATGACCTGTGGCGCACCCTGCCGCGCCGCGACGAGAAGGCCGCCGCGCAGGACAGCAAGCGCTTCCCCGAAGAGCCTCAGGAAAACCTGCTGTACTTCATCGAAAAACACGCGCCCCTGCTCGAACCCTGGCAGCGCGAGGTGGTGCGAATCGTGCGCAAGGTGGCGCAGTACTTCTACCCGCAGCGGCAGACGCAGGTGATGAACGAAGGTTGGGCTACGTTTTTTCATCATCGCATCCTCAACACCATGTACGACGACGGCCATCTCACCGACGGCGTCATGGTCGAGTGGCTCAAGAGCCACACGAATGTCGTCTACCAACCCCCGGTGGGCCACCGCGCCTACAGCGGCCTGAACCCCTATGCGCTGGGCTTTGCGATGTACTCGGACATCGAACGCATTTGCCGCAACCCCACCGAAGAGGACCGCCGTTGGTTCCCCGACATCGCCGGCGCGCCTTGGCTGGAAACCCTGCAACACGCCATGCGCAACTTCAAGGATGAGAGCTTCGTCAGCCAGTTCCTCAGCCCCAAGGTGATGCGCGACTTCCGTCTGTTCGCCATCACCGACGACGAGAAGGAAGAGGAGCTGGAGGTCAGCGCCATCCACGACGACAGCGGCTACCGCCGCGTGCGGCAGGCCCTGGCCGCACAGTACGACCTGGGCAGCCGCGAGCCCAACATCCAGGTATGGAGCGTGAACCTGCGCGGTGACCGCAGCCTCACCCTGCGCCACCTGCAGCACCACGACCGCCCGCTGGACGACAGCGCGCAGGAGGTGCTCAAGCATGTGGCGCGCCTGTGGGGCTTTGGCGTCAACCTGGAGAGCGTCAACGGCCAGGGCGCAGTGACCAAGCGCTGGAGTGTGTTGCCGGTGCCGGAATAGGACAGGCCGCTTCGGGTCAGGTCGGTGGTGGGTCGGCCGGCACAAGCTCGGCACAAGCCCGGCACAGGTTCAGTTCAGGCCCACCAAGCACGCGCCCGCTCGCGCCAACGTTCCCACCACGACGCGAAGAACAGCCCCGAACCCCGGGGCCCGGTCACGGTGACCTGTTCCTTGAGCGGGTCGCGCGTAGCGGTCACGGACAAGGCATGCGCCGGCCCCTGGAATTGCAGCTGCAGCCCCACCAGCCCGCCTGGATGCGCCAAGGGTACCGAGCCCATCACAAGCACGTGCGTGCCCGCGCCGTCTGCACGGTCGTGTGCGGCCGAAGGCGACAGCAGCACATCGCGCAGGGCGCGTACCTGACCACCATTGCTCACCGCCAAGCCGGTTGCCAGCACCCGCAGGATCGCGGCTCGGTGCGCCTGCAGTTCAGTGGGGCTCAGGTGGCCGTCGCGGTCGTCGTCCACCGCACCCAGCCAGGTCACAGGCAGGGAGAGCGCCAGAAAGGCCGCACCGCCCTGCACATTCAGCGTGGCCTGACCATCGGGCATGAGGTGGGCCTGCGGGGCACCTGCCGAACCGGTCAGCACCACGCCGGCCAGGAGGCCGCGGCCCACAATGGCACACGGATGCCCCACCCGCCGCGCGATGCGGCCGTTCACCACCGTGTTCGCGCCGCTCACCGCCCCTCACCGCCCCTTCACGCATCGCTGGATGAAGGGGTAGGTGTCGGTGATGAAGTAGTGATAGATGCCCTTGGGAAATTCTGGCGTCACGCCGGTGCGCCCATTGCATTCGTCCAGGTCACCGCTGCCCACCGCATATTCCCAATCCTGCGTGAAGCTGCCGGGCACATAGGTGGTGGCGGAGGGGCGGCCTGCATCTAGCGTGGCTTTGATGCGGTAGCTGCTCTTCATCGCCCGCAGGCCCGACGCCGCATCGGTGGCGGTGGCGTAACCATTCCGCGCGTACACCGGAAAGCCATCCGTGGCCCAGCCCACGAGCGTCATGGCCGGCGCGCTGCCGGTGGCCAGCTTCGCCATGAGCACCTCGGGCATGCCGTGCAGGTGGTACTCGCCATTGGGCTGCACGTGGGCGTTGTTGGCATCGGTGCCGAACCGGAAGCTGCCGCCTAGCGCCTCCATGCTCCAGGCCCCGCCGTTGCCGGCCGGGTCGCAGGCGGTGAGGGTGCAGGTGCCGGCGGTGCCGGGGTCGAACTTGATGCCGTTGAGGCTGTAACCCGGGCTCCCAGTAGGACCTCCCAGGGGCGTGCCGGCACTGTTGACCACCGACGGATTGAGGTTCATCGACACATTCAGGCTTTGCACGCTGATGGCCGTGGCGAAATTGCCGCCATTGATGGCGTGGTCGGGGATGCCGTTGCCCATCAGGCTGCGGCTTGTCGTGCCGCAGGACCAGGCGTACTGGTAGGGCAGTGTGGTCGTGGATGCCGAGCGCTCGGTTCCCAGGGTGGCAATGGCCTGGGTGCCGGCGGATTTCAGGTCGCAGCGAACGCCGGCCGTACTGGTGCCCGTAGTGGCCACCGGTTCCGGCGTGGTGCTGATGGCGGTGGAGGTTCCGCCCCCTCCGCCCCCCCCTCCACAAGCCGTCAAGCCCAACGCGGCCACGCAGCAGGCCGCCCTCCAGAGTGCGGCGATTCGGTATGCGGGGGCTGCGAATGCGGGCTGTGGCGGCGGCATGGTTTCCCTTCGCGCGGAGCGCTCTGCGGTCGAGCGCCCCATGTTCGCAGCATTGGCCCGTGGCGTCATGAATACCCCGCCACCTTTACATTGGTACACAATAAACATGGCCCGAAGTTTGACAATCCTCCATTTGGGGGTACTCGGAGGTGCGCTTGATGACACCAGTCGCTGAATCAGTCCTGGTCATGCCCACGGCGCCCACGGCGCCCGCTTCGGCTGAACTGCCTCGCGCCACCCCGTCGCAACCAACGGGGTCGGCTGTCGCGCTAGCAAGCGCCATGGCGCTTTCGGCCTGTGGCGGCGGAGGAGGCGGCAGCACAAGCGCCAGCACCCTGCCCGCTACCAGCGGGGGTACAACCGGCACCAACACACCCACCACGCCCACGCCCCCTGCCATCAGCGCGGAGCAAGCCGCCCGCTTCCTGCAGCAGGCCGCCTTCGCCGCCACCGACGCCCAAGTCGCTCGCGTGCAGTCCATCGGGTATTCCGCCTGGATCGACGAACAGTTCGCCGCCCCCCGCACCCAGAGCCACTGGGACTGGATGGTGGCGCGCGGCTACAACGTGGTGGGCAATGTCGACAACTTCAACGGCGTGGACAACACCCTGTGGCGCAAATTCGTCGGTTCTCCCGATGCGCTGCGGCAGCGCATGACGCTGGCCCTTTCGGAAATCTTCGTCATATCCATGGCCGGCCTGCCGGTGAGCTGGCGTGGGTTTCTGGTGGCCGCCTATGTCGACATCCTGGAGGCCAACGCCTTCGGCAGCTACCGGCAGCTGCTGCAAGAGGTCACCCTTTCGCCGGGCATGGGCCTGTACCTCAACATGCGCGGCAATCAGCGGGCCTTGCCGGCCACCGGTCGCCTGCCGGACGAGAACTATGCGCGGGAGGTGTTGCAACTGTTCTCCATCGGCCTGCTGCAACTGAATGCCGATGGCACCCTCAAGGACGGACGCGCACAGGAAACCTACACCCAGCAGACGATTGCCGAATTGGCCCGGGTGTTCACGGGTTGGGAATTCGATGGCTCCAACCGCACTGAACCCGGCTACACCCGCCGCCCCATGGTGAACCTGGCGGCGCGCTACGACAACGACGCCAAGAATGCCCTGGGCACACCGATACCGGCAGGCACACCCGCCGCACAGGCCCTGCAGATGGCACTGGACACCATAGCGGGCCACCCCAATGTGGCGCCCTTCATCGGCCGGCAGCTCATCCAGCGCCTGGTCACCAGTGCCCCTTCGGCTGCCTATGTGGGCCGAGTGGCCGCGGCCTTCAACAACAACGGCCAGGGGGTGCGGGGCGATTTCAAGGCGGTGCTCAAGGCCATCTTGCTCGACGATGAAGCGCGGCGAGACCCACTGCCCAGCGAAACCACGAGGGGCCGGCTGCAGGAACCCGTGGCCCGATTCATCCAGTGGGCCCGCACTTTTGGCCTGGCCTCGCCCACCGACCTGTGGAACATCGGCAACCTGACCGACCCCGCCACGCGGCTGGGCCAAAGCCCGCTGCGCTCGCCCACGGTGTTCAACTTTTTCCGGCCGGGCTATGTGCCGCCGAACAGCGAGCTTGGCCGGCGCGGCATCACCGCCCCAGAGTTCGAGATTGCCGACGAATCCAGCACCGTGGGTTGGGTCAACTTTGCCCAGACCTTTGTGGTGTCCGGCGTGGGCGAAACCCGTCCGAACTATGCAGCTGAGGTGGCCATTGCCGCAGACGCCACCGCCTTGGTGCAACGCGTGGCGCTCTTGCTGGCACCGGGCAGCCTGTCAGCTGCCACCCTGAGCCTCATCACGCAGGCGGTGGCGGGCTTGCCCGCGGCCACCGAAGCCAACCGCCTGACCCGCGTGCAGGCCTCGGTTCTGCTGGTGTTGGCGGCACCTGAATACCTGGTTCAAGCCTGAAGGGGTGCACCCATGAACGATTTCAATCGCAGCAGTCGTCGCGCCTTCGTGCAGCGCATGGGTCAGTTGGGCTTGGCCGGCGCCGCGGCCCCGTGGGCACTGAATCTGGCAGCCATGAGTGAGGCGGCGGCACAGTCCACCAGCGCCAATGATTACAAGGCCTTGGTGTGTGTCTTCCTGTACGGCGGCAACGACCACTACAACACCTTGGTGCCCTATGACGACACCAGCCACGCCAACTACCTGCGCGTGCGCAGCGGCATTGCCCTGCAGCGTGCGGCGGTGGCCGCCAACGCCCTGCCCATCGGCACTGGCGAAGGGCTGGCAGCTCCGGTCAACGGCCTGGCCCCGGGGCGCCAGCTGGCGCTGGCCCCCGAACTCAGCGGCCTGTTGCCCCTGTTCAACAAGGGCGAACTGGGTCTCATCCTGAACATCGGCACGCTGATCCAGCCCACCACCAAGGCCCAGTACACCGCGGCCAATGTGCCGTTGCCGCCCAAGCTGTTTTCCCACAACGACCAACAATCGGTGTGGCAGAGCTCCAACCCCGAAGGGGCCACCTCGGGCTGGGGTGGGCGCATGGGCGACCTCTTTCTTTCGGGCAACGGCAAGACCACCTTCACCTGCGTGAACGCCAGCGGCAACGCGGTGTTCATGAGTGGACGCGAGGCGGTGCAGTACCAGGTCAGCACCAGCGGTGCGGTGGCCATGCGGGGTCTGGCCGCACCGCTGTTCGGCTCGCAAGCCTGCAGCGCCGCACTGCGCCAGTTGGTGACCGCGCCGCAGACGCACCTCATGCGCGCGGAATACACCCGGGTGACCTCCCGCGCCATCGACGCCCAAGCTACGCTTTCAACGGCGCTGGCGGCCGCGCGGCCGTTCCAAACGATCTTCCCCAATGGCGGCTTGTCGCAGCAATTGCAGATGGTGGCGCGGATGATCGCGGCCCGAGACCAACTCGCGGTCAAGCGACAGGTGTTCTTCGTGTCGCTGGGTGGTTTTGATCTGCATGACTTCCTGTTGACTCAACATCCGGGGCTGATGTCGCAACTTGGCGAATCACTGAAATCCTTTCAAGTGGCCATGGCAGAACTGGGGGTGGGCGATCGCGTCACCACCTTCACCGCCAGCGATTTCGGCCGCACGCTCACCTCCAACGGCGACGGCAGCGACCACGGCTGGGGCAGCCATCACTTCATCATGGGCGGCGCGGTGCAGGGCGGGCGTTTCTATGGGCGCTTGCCCGAGGTGGCCGTCAACGGCCCCGACGATGTGGGCCAGGGCCGCTTGTTACCCACCACTTCGGTTGACCAGTTGGCGGCCACGCTGGCCACCTGGATGGGCGTGAATGCCAGTGACCTGCCCTTGGTGGTGCCCAATATCGGGAACTACACCGTGCGTGACCTGGGGTTGATGCGCCGCGCATGAGCGCAGAACAAGAGGCACAGGAGGCGCAAGCCACCCTGCTGCATCCGGCCCTGCCGGCGCTGGGGGCCGCAGCGGCCCTGGCCTTGGCCGGATGTGCGGCGCTGCCCGGCGGCGCATCCACTGACGCGGCGGCCACCGCCGGACTCTCCCCCGCCCAGGCCTCGCGGTTTCTGGCTCAGGCGGCCTTTGCCGCCACACCCGAGCTCATCGCCCGCGTGCAGGCCATCGGCCCCGGGCCCTGGCTGGATGAGCAGATGGCGCTGCCGTTGTCGCAGGGCCATGTGGCGTGGTTGAAGGAAAACGAATACGACCACGAGCGCCACCGCAACACGGTGCAGGGCATCGAGAACACGCTGTGGCGCAAGTTCATCAGCGCGCCCGATGTGTTGCGCCAACGCGTGACGCTGGCCCTGTCGGAAATCTTCGTCATTGCCGTGCCCGGCCTGCCCGTGGCGTGGCGCCCCTTCGTCGCTGCGCACTACATGGACCTGTTGGAGGCCCATGCCTTCGGCCGCTACCGCGACCTGTTGGGCGCGGTCACGCTGTCTCCGGCCATGGGCGTGTACCTCAACATGCGCGGCAACCGCCGGGCCGACGCGAAGACCGGCCGCATGCCCGACGAGAACTACGCGCGTGAGGTGCTGCAACTGTTTTCCATCGGCCTGCATGAACTGCGTACAGACGGCACGGTGCGCACCAACTGGCGGGGCCAGGCGGTGGAAACCTACACGCAGGACACGGTTTCGGGCCTGGCGCGCGTGTTCACCGGCTGGAACCTGGACCGCTTCGACCGCAACCAGCAGGATTGGGCCTGCCGCCCCATGGCGTTCAACCGCGCGCTGCACGAGCCCGGCGAAAAACGCTTCCTGGGCCACACAATTGCCGCCGGCACGCCCGGCCCGCAGGCGCTGGACCAGGCC
>CAMCTE010000129.1 GCA_945878385.1 Azohydromonas lata NBRC 102462
GGCACTGCTGCCCCTGAGCCTGGACGGGCAGCGCATGCCGCTGCGGATGAACCCACCATCCATTGGCCAGCACAGCCGCCGCGTGCTGCTGGATTTGGGCTAATCCGAAGACGATCTCCGGGCCCTGCTGGACCAGGGCGTGGTCCGCATACCTCAGGAGACTGCATGAACATCAAGCGAAGAACCGTTGTGTCGTCGATGGCGGCCGCCAGTTTGGGTGCTGCACCTGCTTGGCTGCAGGGCGCAGCAGCGCAGAACCTGCCCACCACGCGGCTGTGGGTGGGCACCGCACCGGGCGGCAGCACCGACACCATCGCGCGCGAAATCGCACCCGAACTCGGCCGCCTCCTGGGGCGCAATGTGATCGTGGAAAACCGCTCGGGCGCTGGTGGCAATCTCGCCGCCGATGTAGTGGCCAAGTCCACACCCGACGGTTCCAATCTGTTGGTCAGTTTCACCGGCCACACCATCAACGCCTCACTCTACAAAAACCTGCCCTTCGACCCGATCGCGGACTTCACGCCGCTGACGATGCTCAACACCTCCACCTCGGTGCTGGTGTGCAACCCCAACCAGCCCTATCGCACGGTGGGCGAACTCATCGAATTCGCGCGCCGCCATCCGGGCAAGCTGAGCATGGGCTTGGGTGGCATCGGGTCCTCGGTGCACCTGGCCGGCGAAGCGTTCAAGATGCAGGCCAAGGTCTACATCGTGAACATCCCTTACCGAGGTACCTCACCGGCCGTGGCCGACATCGTCTCCGGCAACCTGGAAATGATGTTCGCGCCCTTTGTGAATACCCGCACCCTCATCCAGGCCGGCAAGCTGCGCGCCCTCGGGGTAACCAGTCCCAAGCGGCTGCAGCCATTTCCCGACATCCCGGCCATTGCCGAGGCACTACCCGGCTACAGCTCACAGGCTTGGTTCGGTCTTTTCGGCCCGGCGCGCATGTCGCCCGAACTCGTCCGGCGCGTCAGTGACGCGGCACGACAAGCCGTGAAGGCCGACAACGTCCGGCGCCGCATGGAAGGTGACGCCGGTGAGGCGGTGGGTTCAAGCCCCGATGAATTCGCCGCCTTCGTCAAGGCCGATGTGGCGCGGTGGGCGCAGCTGGTGAAGTACTCGGGCGCCACGCCCGATTGAGTTTCGCTGCCTGGAGGCTGTCGATCGGCAGCCGCCCTTGAGAACGCCCAGACGGCTACTCGGCCTTGAT
Source organism: Azohydromonas lata NBRC 102462 (assembly GCA_945878385.1). GTDB lineage: Bacteria > Pseudomonadota > Gammaproteobacteria > Burkholderiales > Burkholderiaceae_C > RFTU01. The sequence goes on from CAMCTE010000129.1 coordinate 1,214, forward strand.
GCCGGCGCGCTGGATCAACCCGCGCCAGGCGTCAGCTTCCTGCCGATAGGTCTTGGAGAACTCATCCGGTGTGCCGCCCACCGGCTCGGCGCCCACCTTGTCCAGGCCTTCGACGAACTCGGGCGACTTGAGCATGGCATTGAGTTCTCGATTGAGCCGCGCCACCACTTCGGCCGGCGCACCGGCAGGCGCGAACAGGCCGAACCAGTTGCCCACCAATTCCATACCGGGCACACCCACCTCTGCAAAGGTGGGCACATTCGGCAGCGTGGGTGAGCGCTTCAAGCCCGTCACGGCCAAGGGCCGCACCTTGCCGCTGCGGATGTGGGTCTGCGCCGATACGATGCTGTCCATCAAGAAACTGATCTGACCAGACACGAGATCGGTGATCACCAGACCCGTGCCGCGGTAGGGGATGTGCACCGCGAAAAGACCTCCGGCCCGCCACTTGAACATCTCGGCCGACAGGTGCGGATAGGTGCCGATACCGCTGGAGCCATAGTTGTATTTGCCGGGATTGCGCTTGAGCAAATCCACCAACTCCCGCGCAGATGCGGCCGGAAAGCCCTGACCCACCACCAGCACGCTGGGCGCGCTGGCCACATGCACGATGGGCGTGAACTCCTTGACCGCGTCATAGGGGGTCTTGGGATTGAGCAAAGGGCCGATGGAGTGGGTGGAACTGGTGGCCATCAGCAGCGTGTAACCATCGGGCGGCGCCTTGGCGGCGATGTCTGAACCGATGGCGCCACCTGCACCGGGTTTGTTGTCCACCACCACCTGCTGGCCCAGCACCACACTCAAGCGCTGAGCCACCTGGCGCGAAATGATGTCGGTGGCCCCGCCCGGCGGGAAGGGGATGACCAGGCGGATGGGCTTGGCCGCAGGCCAGGACTGTGCGGTGGCGGCCAGGGGCACGGCTGCGCCCATGGCCATCAGGGCCAAGGCGCACAAGCCGCTCTTCAAGGGGGCACGACGGTTGAACCAGCGCATGGGCATCACCTCAAGGCAATGGTGGACAACGCCTCAGAATACCGGTTCCGAATTCACCATGTGCACAGTCGCTTACTGGGGCGCTGAATGGCGCGCTTACTCAGGTCCTTGGCCTCGTCGCGACCCACGCCGCGTCCTACAGGATGACAGTGCCCTCCACCAGCGGCGTCACATCACCACCCACCCACACGGTCTCTCCATCCCGCTGCACATGCACACGGCCATCGCGGCCCAGCGCGTGGCCCTGCCCCGCCACGTAGCGCTCGGGCGCCAGCCCCGCGCCGATCAACCATTGCGCCAGCCCGGCATTCAGGCTGCCGGTGACCGGGTCTTCCAGCGCTCCGCTGAAGAAGGCGCGGACTTCAAAGTGTGGTGCATCAGGTCCCACAGCAGCATCATGCTGGCCAGCCATAGCCACACCACTGGATGGATGCTCACCGATCAGCCCAATCTTCAGGTCACCGATGGCCACCCGGTCGGGCACCACCGCCCGTACGGCAGCAGCCGAGCGCAGCTGCACCGCCACCCAGCCCGGCCCGTTGTCGACCCATTGGTGTCGCAGTACCTCATCACGCGTCAGCCGCAAGGCGGCGCACACCCGCGTCAGCAGTGCGTCGTCCAAAGGCCCGGTGCGACGCAGCGGCGGCGCCGCAAAGGCCAAGCGCTCGCGGCCATCGACCACCGAGCGCCTCACGCGCACCAGTCCGACCCCACACTCCTGCACCACCACACCTTCATCGCGCGGCTTTCCGCCCGCAGCCAGCCACGCCCATGCGCTGCCGATGGTGGGGTGTCCGGCGAAGGGCAGTTCACCTAAAGGCGTGAAGATGCGCACGCGGTAGTCCGCACCCGGGGCGGTTGCGGGCAGAAGGAAGGTGGTCTCCGACAGGTTGGTCCATCGCGCAAAGGCCGCCATGCGCGCGTCGTCGAGGTCATCTGCGTCGTGTACAACGGCCAGCGGGTTGCCCATCAGTGGACGGTCCGTGAACACATCGACTTGGTGAAAGTGACGGCGGCCAGCCATGAGCAGTCCTAAAACAACAAAGCCCCGGCGGTGAACCGGGGCTGAGCTTCGGGAATCTTTTGGGGTGGCTGATGGGACTCGAACCCACGACGACCAGAATCACAATCTGGGACTCTACCAACTGAGCTACAGCCACCGCAGAGCCTTTCAGTATAGCGCACCACCGAGAAATACGGCGCAAGCCGGCGGCTCTTGCGTGCCGCGCCTGCCGCTTCTGGCCCGATCATCCTGGGCATGTCCCACGCGCCCAACCGCCGCAACCACTACCGCCTGCTCCATGTGCAGCCCGAGGCGCCCCTGGAAGTCATCAAGGCCAGCTACCGCACCTTGATGATGCGAATGAAACTGCACCCCGACCTGGGCGGGGACCACGATCTGGCCGCAGCGATCAACGAAGCCTATGCCGTGCTGTCCGACCCGCATCGTCGGGTGGAATACGACCGACAACTCCGGCTGCGGTCCGGGCCTGAATTGATGCGGCGTCCAACATGGACGCAGCCCGACCCGCCCCGTGCCGCAGCGCCTGCACCGCCTGCACCGCCCAATCAACCGGCCCCACAGTCAGCGGCCTCCGCCGCCCCGCCCACGGCCGCCATGGCCCCGCAAGGCGATCTCTACGCCCGCAGCGCGCACCGTGCCGCCGCCACCGCGCGCATCACCTGTGCGTTCTGCCGAATTGAAAATGCCTGCAGCAAACTGGGCGCCCCGCTGTGTGCCCGCTGCGGCGCGCCCTTGACGCCGGTTCGCCTAGCACCCATCCCCAACTTCAGTGGCACGGCGATGAACCGGAGACTGTCTACCCGGCGCCCCCGCCAGGCAGAAGCCGTGGCCTACTGGGGGATGCCACCACAACGCCACCTCGTGAAATGGCGCGATTTGTCAGCAGGCGGGTTGAGCGTATGGTCGGCTCAGGCGCTGGCCGTGGGCGCGCGCATGCAACTGATGGACCCGGAGATCCACACCGTAGCCGAAGTGGTGGCCTGCGAACCGGGCCCCGATCAGCAGTGGTTGGTGCGGGCCCGACTGGTCACGCTGCGGCCCATCAAGCGCAGCGGCCTGTTCTACGCCACGCAGGCCTGAGGGCCGGGAACGCCACGCGGGCGCCAGACGATCAGGGCTTGCTCACCTTGATCTGCACATCCAAGCGCTTCTTCAGAGCCTCGTAGTACAACTGTGATTCGGCCGCACCATAGGCCTGCGCCAGTTGCGGCCCCCACTGCGCCTGGGTGGGCGCCGGCAGGTCGGGCGTGCGCACCGCGTCGATGCGCACCACCGCATACCCATTGACGCCCAGGTCCACACCGGTGAAAGCAGGCAGTTGGCGGGCCTCGGTGCGCATCACCGCATCCAGCAATTCACGCGGCAACCCCATGGGCTGAGGGCGCGACACCGTGAACGCCGGCAGCTTGTCCAACTCGGATGCCTGGGCCTTCACCGCTGCCAAGCGGGCCTGCCCCGCCTCGCGCGCCTTGGCCAGGGCCTGCTCCAGGCGCACCTTCTCCAAAGCCAGGGGTTTGACCTCGGCCAAGGGCTTGAGCACCGAAGGCCGGTGCTCCACCACGCGCGCAGCCACCAACTGGTTTGGGCCCGACTCCACCGCGTCGGTATTGCGCTTGTTGCGCAACGCGTCGTCGGAGAACACGGCCGTCAGCAGCTTGGACGATGCCAACGGCCCTTGCGCGCCCGGCGCAGGGTTGCGCGTCACGGTGGCCTTGAGAACCGGCAGCTTGAAACGGTCGGCCGCGTCCTGAAGGCTGTCCGATTGCTCGTACACCAGGTTGCTGAACTGCTCGGCCGCCTCGGTGTAACGCTTCTGCGCCAAGTCTTGTTTGAGTTTGGTTTCAATCTCCGCGCGCACCGCTTCAAACGGCTGCTGTTGGCCGCCACGCACATCGGTGAGTTGAATGATGTGGAAACCGAATTCGGTTTCCACCAGGTCAGAGATGTCGCCCTGCTTCATGCCGAAGGCCGCGTCCTCGAAACCCTTGACCATGGCGCCGCGGCTGAAGAAGTCCAGGTCGCCGCCTGAAACGGCAGAGCCCGGGTCTTCTGACTTGGCCTTGGCCACTTCCGCAAAACGCTTGGGCGCCTTGCGAACTTCTTCCAGTACCGCTTGCGCCCGCGCGCGGGCCTTGGCCTTGTCGTCGGCACCGGCGGCCTTGTCGGACTTGATGAGGATGTGGCTGGCCCGGCGCTCTTCGGGCTTGGTGTAGGCCGCCAGGTTGTCCTGGTAGAACTTGCGGGCCTCGTCGGCCGTCACCACCAGGGCCTCGCGCAGGCGGGCCGCATCCAGCACCACATACTGGATGTCGGCCTGCTCGACCGTCTGGAACTCCGATTGGTTCTTCTCGTAATAGGCCTGCACATCCGCATCACTGGGCTTGACCTGAGCCAAATGGTCGGAAGCCTGGAAGCGCTGCAGTCGGATCTGACGCTCCTGAAAAATGACCTTCAGCGCGGCCTCAGAGACCGCCTTCGACTGCGGCGTGGTTTCGCTCACGCGCCCCAATACCTGGCGCAGCAACAGGTCTTGGCGCACCGCTGCTTCGAAAGACTCCGGCGTGTAGCCCTGCGCCGACAGCAACGCGCGGTAGGCATCCAGGTCGATCGACCCATCGGGCCGACGCAAGCTGGCCAACTGGGGATTGGACAGAATTTCCCGCTGCAGCCGCGCGTCGCTCACCGCCAGATGCTGCTTCTGCACCACGGCCTGCAGCACCCTCTGACGCACCACCTGTTCCAGGGATTCATAGCGCGCCTGCGGCTGCTCGAACAGGGCCGCATCCAGGTTGGGCACCTGGCGGCGCAGGTTGTCCAACTGCTGCCGATGCCCCGCATCCCACTCGGCCTGGGTCACCTTCTGGCCGGCCACCGAAGCCACCTTTTCATTCTCGGGACCGTTGAAGCCCTTGTAGCCCTCGATACCGAAGAACACGAACGACGGAATGATCAGCAACACCAACAGGCCCAGCATGAGGCGGGTGTTGTCGCGGACGAAATCAAACATGGGCAAAGCTTCCTGGCCGGGCGGGGCATGCCCCCGCCGAGCCTTTGATTATCGCGCGCTCAGCTTGCTCGCCCGGTCACCCCGGGATAGCGCTTGAGCAGTGGGGTGACGATGGGCACGGTGAGCATCGTGCTGGCCACGGCCATCAGCAACAGCGCGGTGAAGGTCTCGCTGGTGATGACCTGCTTGTCCAGCAGGATGTTGGCAAAGATGATCTCGATCAGGGCCTTGGTCTGCAGCAGCCAGCCCACGATGCGCGCTTCACCAGGCGCCCACCGCAACAGACGGCCAGCGGCCCACACACCGGCCAGCTTGCCCCCCACGGAAGCCACCAGCAGCAAGCCCGCAGCCAAGAAGACCGCCAGCCCGCCCAGCTCCCAGTTGGTGCGCAAGCCGGTGGACAGGAAGAACACCGGCATCAGCACCATCAGCACATGGTGGCGCAGGCTGTCCAGGCGCTGCATGCCGAACCATTGGGCGTCCAACACCGCCCCTGCCAGGAAAGCGCCGACCATGAAGTGCAGCCCGGCCCAGTCGGCACCCAAGGACACTGCGGCCAGCCAGATGAGCATCGCATACCAACGGTCGGATTCCGCGCAGCGCCCCATCAGGCGCCGCATGGCCCACGCGGCCGCTGCAAACATCAAGAGGAACACCACCTGCCGCCCCACCCGGGTCCAATCCATCAGGATGATGGCCAGCACGCCCCAAATGGCAATGTCGTCCAGGCTCGCATAACGCAGGATGCGCTGCCCCAGGGCCTGCCGCAAGATGCCCATCTTCTCCATCAGCAGCACCAGGATGGGCAAGGCCGTCACGGCACAGGCCATGCCAATGCCTGCCACGAACTGCCAGGGCTGCGCACGCGGCCCCATCCACCCGCCATCACCCAGCAACACCCATGCCGCAGCACAACCGAACAACAGGGGAACGCCCAGCGCCAGGCCGGCCGTCAGCGATGTCGAACGCCGGTGATCCCAGGCCTGGCGCAAGTCCAGCTCCAGCCCGGCAAGAAACACGAACAGCATCACCGCCCACCAGGCCAGGCCGTTGAGGGCCTGAATCACCGATGGCGTGAACACGAAACCATATCCCTCGGGCCACCACTGGCCCAACAGGCCGGGCCCCAGTACAACGCCAGTGACGATTTGCACCACCACCCGCGGCGCGAAATACTCGGTGCGCCCCAAGCGCCAGATCAGAAACGGGACGGTGAAGATCACCGTCATCGCGATCAGAAACAACTCGACAGTGGTGATGGGGGACGACATGCGCAGCAGACGAAAAAAGGGCCTCGTGGAAGAGGCCTTTTTCATGTTCGACCCCGCTGCACCTGCAGGGGGTCTGATTGGTGGGTGCTGAGGGGTTCGAACCCCCGACCTACGCCTTGTAAGGGCGCCGCTCTACCAACTGAGCTAAGCACCCGCACATGCGCCGGGGCGCATGCAGGGGAAAAGGTTCAGAGCGCGTCCTTGAGGGCCTTGCCCGGGCGGAA
>CAMCTE010000130.1 GCA_945878385.1 Azohydromonas lata NBRC 102462
GAGGCGCTCAGTCGCAGCCTGTCTGACCAGGCCCAGGGCATCATCGCCGTCAACACCACGGTCGGCGAACTCGACCGCAACACCCAGCACAACGCCGCGCTGGTGGAACAAACGGCCGCCACCGCTGAGTCTCTGGCCTATCAGGCCCGCATGTTGGAGCAGGCCATGCGCGGGCTGCATGGAGTGGCCACGGCAAGCCCTCAAGGCGGCTCGGGCTGAATGAACGAAAATGGGGGTATGCCGCACCGGGATCCCTCCAGCCAGCCGAGCAAGCCCCACCGCGTGGTCGTCGGCTTGAGCGGCGGGGTGGATTCGGCCGTCTCCGCCTGGCTGCTCAAACAGCAGGGCCACGAAGTCGTGGGCCTGTTCATGAAGAACTGGGAAGACGACGATGACAGCGAGTTCTGCTCCTCGAGGCAGGATTGGCTGGACGCCGCTTCAGTGGCCGATGTCATCGGCATCGACATCGAGCATGTGAACTTCGCGGCCGACTACAAGGACCGCGTCTTCGCCGAGTTCCTGCGCGAATACCAGGCCGGCCGCACACCCAACCCCGATGTGCTGTGCAATGCCGAAATCAAGTTCAAGGCCTTCCTTGACCATGCCATGCGCCTGGGGGCCGAGAAGATCGCCACCGGCCACTATGCGCGGGTGCGCACCATTGCTGATGAGCAAAGGGGTATGCAGCACCAACTGCTCAAGGGCCTGGACCCACTCAAGGATCAGAGCTACTTCCTGCACCGCCTGAACCAGGCGCAGCTTTCCCGCACCCTGTTCCCGGTGGGCGAACTGCCCAAGACCGAAGTGCGCCGCATCGCCGCCGACATCGGCCTGCCCAATGCGAAGAAGAAGGATTCCACCGGCATCTGCTTCATCGGTGAGCGCCCTTTTCGCGAATTCCTCAACCGCTATCTGAAGTCCGAACCAGGGCCCATCCTCGATGAACGCGGCCGCAAGCTCGGGCAGCACATGGGCCTGAGCTTCTACACCCTGGGCCAGCGCCAGGGTCTTCACATCGGCGGGGTCAAGGAAAAGGGCGCCCCGCGCGGTGGTGGCGAACACGCCCCCTGGTTCGTGGCCGAGAAGGACCTGACCCGCAACGCCCTCATCGTGGTGCAGGGCCACGACCACCCGGCCCTGCTGTACGGAGAACTCACGGCGCAAGACCTGAGCTGGGTGGCCGGTTATCCGCCTGCCGAAGGCCCGTTGGCGGCCAAGACCCGCTACCGCCAGACCGACGCGGCCTGCGAATTGCGCGTGGACGGCAGCATCTCGACCATACGACTGCGATTCGCCGACCCACAGTGGGCCGTCACCCCTGGGCAATCCGCTGTGCTCTACGACGGCGATGTGTGCCTGGGTGGCGGCGTGATCGAGTGCGCAAGCCGCGTGCATCCGCCACAAGAAGCCGGTCAAGCCGCCACCGTCTGACGCCCATAATCGGTGCATCACATGCGCGCACCGCAGACGGAGACCCCATGACCTACTGTGTCGGAATCCGGCTCAATGCCGGCCTCGTGTTCCTGTCCGACTCCCGCACCAACGCCGGGGTAGACCAGATCAGCACCTGTCGCAAGATGATGATCTACGAGAAGGCCGGCGACCGCTTCATGGTGCTGCTGTCAGCCGGCAACCTGTCCATCAGCCAGTCGGTGCGGGAAATTCTGCAGGTGGAAAAGCTCGAGCGCCACGATGCCGACCCCCTGACCATCTGGAATGCCGGCAGCATGTTCGACGCCGCCCGCGTTTTGGGCAGCGCCGTGCGCCGCGTGTACCAACAGGACGGCCCGGCACTCAAGGCCGCCGGCCTGGACTTCAACGCCTCGTTCATCTTCGGTGGCCAGATCAAGGGCGAAGCCATGCGCCTGTTCCAGGTGTATTCGCCCGGCAACTTCATTGAGGCCACCCGAGAGGCCTGCTTCTTCCAGATCGGCGAAAGCAAGTACGGCAAGCCCATCCTGGACCGCGTGCTCACCCCCACCACGCCGCTGGACGAAGCCACCAAGTGCGCGCTCATCTCCATGGACTCCACCCTCAAGTCCAATTTGTCGGTGGGTCTGCCTTTGGATCTCGTGGTCTACCGCGAAGGCAGCTTCGCCAGCGACCAGCATGTCTGCATCGACGACCAGAATCCCTACTTCAACATGATCCGCAGCAACTGGGGCCAGCGCCTGCGCGAAGTGTTCGAGGGCATCGAGGACCCGCAATGGAACGGTGGCGCCACGGCGGCCCCCTTGCGCGCAGCGTCCGAACGCTACGAGCCCCTGCGCAAGGTCAGCCACTCTGGTCAGCTGATCGTCTGACGCGCGGCCCGGTGCGCCGCGCAGATCACTTCCCGATGCGTCACCTTGGTGCGCCCGCCCCGGCGCGTTTCTTGCACGGCCCTACCGTGCTCGCCTGCCGGAGTTGACCCTTGTCCATCCATGTCGCCCTGACCCACACCACCCACTACCGATACGACCGGTTGGTGAGCCTGTCGCCGCAGGTGGTGCGGCTGCGCCCGGCCCCGCACAGCCGCACGCGCATCCTCAGCTATTCCCTGCGGGTGGAGCCCGCGCTGCATTTCATCAACTGGCAGCAAGACCCCTTCGCCAACCACCTGGCCCGTCTGGTCTTCCCGGAAAAGACCCGCGAGTTCAAGGTCACCGTGGACCTGGTGGCCGAGATGGCGGTTCACAACCCCTTCGATTTCTTCCTGGAGCCCGGCGCCGAGCAGCTGCCCCTGGCCTATGAAGCTGCCCTGCAGCACGACCTTCTGCCCTACCTGGCCCATGCGCCGCTGTCCGCGCTGGGCCCGCACTTTGAATCTCTGCTGACCAGCGAGGCCTCGCTGCTGAAGTCTCCCGAGAAGCCGCGCACCATTGATTTTCTGGTGCGTCTGAACCAGCGCCTGCAATCGGATATCCGCTACCTGATCCGGCTGGAGCCTGGGGTGCAGACGCCGGAAGAAACCCTCTCCAAAGCCAGCGGCTCCTGCCGCGACAGCGCCTGGTTGATGGTGCAGTTGCTGCGTCACCTGGGCTTGGCCGCGCGCTTTGTATCGGGCTACCTGATCCAGCTCAAGCCCGATGTGAAGGCGCTGGACGGCCCCAGTGGCGCCGAAGCCGACTTCACCGACCTGCATGCCTGGTGCGAGGTGTACCTGCCCGGCGCCGGCTGGATAGGCCTGGACCCCACCTCGGGCCTGCTGGCCGGCGAAGGCCACATCCCCGTAGCCTGCACGCCCGAGCCCTCATCGGCCGCGCCCATCACCGGTGCGGTGGACGAAAGCGAGGTCGAGTTTTCGCACCACATGGTGGTGTCGCGCATCCACGAAAGCCCGCGCGTCACGGCCCCCTACACCGACGACCAGTGGCAGGCGGTGCTGGCCCTGGGCCAGCAGGTCGACCAGCAGCTCCAGGCCGGCGATGTACGCCTGACGATGGGCGGAGAGCCCACCTTTGTGGCCGTGGCCGACCGCGACGCCCCCGAGTGGAACACCGACGCCCTGGGCCCCACCAAGCGCGGCCTGGCCAGTGAACTCACCCACCGCCTGATGCAGCGCTACGGCCAAGGCGGCTTCCTGCACTACGGCCAGGGCAAGTGGTACCCCGGTGAACAGTTGCCCCGCTGGGCCTTGTCGGTGTGCTGGCGCGCGGATGGTCTTCCCTGCTGGCACGACCCCTCGCTGTTTGCCGACGAACGCGAGCCCCACCGCTACACCGACACCCACGCCCAGGCCTTCATCCGCGGCCTCACCCAGCGCCTGGGCTTGTCCGACCGCCATGTGCAGCCAGGCTACGAAGACACCTGGTACTACCTGTGGCGGGAGCGCCGTCTGCCGGTCAATGTCGACCCCTTTGATTCACGCCTGGACGACGAGCTTGAACGCGCCCGCCTGCGCCGCGTGTTCGAGCAGGGCCTGAGCCAGGTGGTCGGCTATCTTTTGCCCCTGGCCCGCGCCGAAGGCCCTGCACTGCAGGGCTCGCCGTGGGTCACCGGCCCCTGGTTCCTGCGCGACGAGCGCTTGTATTTGATGCCCGGCGATTCGCCCATGGGCTACCGCCTGCCGCTGGATTCCCTGCCCTGGGCGCGCGCGGGCGAGCGCGGTGAGTTGGTCGATCAAGACCCCTTCGCCCCTCGCGCGCCCCTTCCTGCGCCGGCCACCTGGCGCCACCAAACGCCTTGGCCTGCGGGCGCTGCGGGTGCCGCGGTTGCTGCGGGTGAAAGCCGTGCAGCGCTGCACCCCGACAGTGCCACACCGCTTCCTCCCTCGCGCCACCAATCCGCTTCGGGCACCGTGCGCACGGCGCTGTGTGTGGAGGTGCGCGACCCCCAGCGCGCCAACGGCCCCAAGGCCGAGGCCCAGCATGGTGGGCGCAGTGGTGTGCTGTACGTATTCATGCCGCCCGTGGCCACGCTGGAAGCCTACCTCGAACTGTTGGCTGCAGTCGAAGACACCGCGCGAGAGCAGGGCGTCAAGCTTGTCCTTGAGGGCTACCCGCCGCCGCGTGACCCGCGGCTGAAGCAGCTGCAGGTCACCCCCGACCCCGGCGTGATCGAGGTCAACATCCACCCCGCCCACAACTGGCCCGAACTCGTGGACCACACCGAGTTCCTCTACGAAGCGGCCCACCACACGCGCCTTTCCACCGAGAAGTTCATGCTCGATGGGCGCCACACCGGCACCGGAGGCGGCAACCACTTCGTGCTCGGTGGCGCCACCCCGGCCGACAGCCCTTTCCTGCGCCGGCCCGACCTGCTGGCCAGCCTGCTCACCTACTGGCACAACCATCCCAGCCTGTCCTATCTGTTCAGCGGCAGCTTCATCGGCCCCACCAGCCAGGCCCCGCGCATCGACGAAGCCCGACACGACCAGGTCTACGAAATCGAAATCGCCCTGGCTGAACTCGAGCGCCAACTGCAGCAGCAGGGCCCTGGCGGCGGGGGTGCGCCTGGGGCCGGTGCGGTGCCGCCCTGGCTCATCGACCGCAGCCTGCGCAATCTGTTGATCGACGCCACCGGCAACACCCACCGCAGCGAGTTCTGCATCGACAAGCTCTACTCGCCGGATGGCCCTACCGGGCGCCTGGGCCTGCTCGAACTGCGTGCCTTCGAAATGCCGCCCCATGCGCGCATGAGTCTGGTGCAGCAGTTGTTGCTGCGCGCCCTGGTCGCCTGGTTCTGGCAAGCGCCCTACCGCGGTCGTGGCGCCACGCGCCTCACCCGCTGGGGTACCACGCTGCACGACCGCTTTCTGTTGCCCAGCTTCGTCCAGCAGGATTTCGCGGATGTGCTGTCCGATTTGGCCCAGGCCGGCTGCGTCTTCGACCCACAGTGGTTCGCCCCTCACCACGAATTTCGTTTTCCGCTCATCGGCGAAGTGGCTGCGGCCGGCGTGCGCTTGAGCCTGCGCAGCGCGCTCGAGCCTTGGCATGTCATGGGCGAAGAGGGTGCGCCGGGCGGCACCGTCCGCTATGTCGATTCATCGCTCGAACGGCTGGAGGTGAAGGCCAGCGGCTTCAACGGCAACCGCCATGCCGTCACCGTCAACGGCCGCCCGCTGCCCCTGCATCCCACGGGGCGCCAGGGCGAATTCGTGGCCGGCGTGCGCTACCGCGCCTGGCAACCGCCCTCGGCCCTGCACCCCACCATCGGCGTGCATGCGCCCCTGACCTTCGACATCGTGGACACCTGGGCCTTCCGCTCCGTGGGGGGCTGTCGCTACCATGTGGCGCACCCGGGTGGCCGCAACTACGACATCTTCCCCGTGAACGCCTATGAGGCCGAGGCCCGCCGCCTGGCCCGCTTCTTCGATACCGGCCACACGCCCGGCCCGGTGGTGGCGAATGTCAGTCCTGTGGGCCTTGAACACCCGCTGACGCTGGACCTGCGCCGTTGATTGCGGCGATCATCGGAGCATGAACGCGGTACAACCTGATGCCCCGGGCGCAGATGTCGGCAGTCCCGGCTTGGGTGTGGCGCGCCGCACCCTGCTCGAGCTGTTGGGCCGCTTGCCATCGCCTCAAGGCGAGCCCCAGGTGGTGCCCGCTGAAGTCGGTGGGGCGCCCGCCCTGCCTTCCGATTCCACGCCCTTCGCCCACTGGCAGGATGCACAAGGGCAGCTCAGCGAACCCTGGCGCCGCTTTGTGCAGGCGCAGGCTGTGGACCAGTCGGTGCTGGAAGAACGCCGCCGCCTGCTGGACCACCAGATCGCCCGCGACGGCGTCACCCACAATGTGCATGCTGAAGGTGGTGTGGCCAGCCGACCGTGGTCGCTGGAAGTACTGCCTTCGCTCATCGGGCCTGCGGCCTGGACCGAACTGGAAGCCGGCGTGCGCCAACGCGCCACCGTGTTGCAGGCCCTATTGCACGACATCTACGGCCCGCAGCGCCTTCTGCAGGACGGCACCCTGCCTGGTGCCCTGATCCTTGGTCACCCCGGCTACTTGCGCCCCATGCGCGGCACCATGCCGGCCTTGGGCCTGTGGCTGCATGTGGTCGCGTTTGATGTCACGCGCGACCCTTCCGGTCGTTGGGTGGTGCTGGCCCAGCGCACCCAGGCGCCATCCGGGCTGGGCTATGTGCTGCACAACCGGTTGCTCATTGCCCGCAGCTTCCCGGATGCCTTCGAACGCCTGCGGGTTCAGCACATCGCTTCCAGTTACCGCCAACTGCTGGCCACGCTGCAAACCGCCGCCGCCGCTGCCGCCGCGCGTGCGGGCTCGCCCACTTCGGCGCCGCGCGTGGTGCTTTGGACACCGGGCCCTTACAGCGAAACCCATTTCGAGCAGGCTTATCTGGCCCGCTACCTGGGCCTTCCCCTGGTGGAAGGCGGCGACCTCACCGTGAGGGAAGACCGGCTCTATCTCAAGACGGTGCGCGGCCTGGAGCCTGTGCATGGCCTGTTGCGCCGCTTGGACGACGACTGGTGCGACCCGCTGGAACTGCGCGCCGATTCCCAGCTGGGCGTTCCGGGCCTGCTGCAAGTGCTGCGCGCCGGGCACCTGGCCATGGCCAATGCGCCGGGTGCCGGCTGCCTGGAAAGCCCCGCTCTGCACGGCTTCATGCCCGGTGTGGCGCGTGCCCTGACCGGCAAAGACCTGCTGCTGCCCAGCGTGGACACCTGGTGGTGCGGGGAAGCCGCAGCCCTGGCTGAAGTGCAGGAGCAGTGGCCGGGCCTGCGGCTGCGCCGCACCTTCCCCGAAGGAGGCCGCACCTCGCGCACCCTGCCCTCCGATGACGCGCACCGCCGCGCCTTGCAGGACGATCCGGACGGCCATGTGGCCCAGCGCCCCGTCCCCTACGGCCATGCACCGGTTTGGATCCATGACGCCCTCCAGGCACGCCCCGCGATGGTGCGCGTCTATGCCATTGCCGATGGGCGCGGCGGCTGGCAGGTGCTGCCGGGGGGCATGACCCGCGTGGCCACTGAACAGCACGGCAGCCTGTCCATGCACCGCGGTGGCGTCAGCCTGGACACCTGGGTGCTCACCGACGGCGCCGTGGACACCTATTCCATGCTGCGCCGGCGCCTCACGCCGCAAGACCTTGAGCAGTCGGTGCGCCCGGTGGCCAGCCGAACAGGCGAAAACCTCTTCTGGCTGGGCCGCTACACCGAAAGGGTGGAACAGAGCCTGGCCCTCATGCGCCAGTGCCTGTCGTGGGGGGGGGGGGGGGG
>CAMCTE010000131.1 GCA_945878385.1 Azohydromonas lata NBRC 102462
GGCCCGCTTCGCCCGCCCACGCCACCGGCTCGCCCACCATGCGGTGCACCCGACCGCGCAAGCGCCCGATGGGCTCTTCGGTGGCCAGCAACTGCTGGGCTGCAAAGCGCCCCATGGCCAACACCAGGCGGGGCCGCACCAAGGCCATCTGCTGCTGCAGCGCCGGCGCGCAGGCTTGCAATTCATCGGGCTGTGGATTGCGGTTTTGCGGGGGCCTGCACTTCACCGTGTTGGTGATGTAGGCCGATTGCGCCTGCAGCACTCCCTCACCCTGCGCGCGGGACAAACCGATCGCACCCAACATGCGGTCAAGCAGTCGACCCGCGGCGCCCACGAAGGGCTCGCCCTGCCGGTCTTCCTGCTCGCCCGGCGCCTCGCCCACCACCATCCAGTGCGCCTGCGGGTGCCCCACGCCGAACACGGTGCGTCGCCTCATGGCGCACAGCCCGCAGCGCCGGCACTCCGACACCGCGGACTCAAGTTCATTCAAGGAAGACCACACGGGCCACTCAAGGCCCATCGGTTCAGCCCCGGTCTGCACAGAAAATTGCGTCGCAGCCGCCGGGGGCACTACCCGCGGTGGGGGCACTACCCGCGGTGGGGGCACTTCCTGGGTTGGGGGCTCTTCCCGCGGTGGGGTTGACGCGGCAGCGGGAGGCTGTATGGGGCCCGGCCTCAAGGCCTGCGGCCATGCCACGCCCATCTCCTGCAGCATGGAAATTTCTCGCGGCCCCAGCTTCACTGCTCACCCTCGGCCACACCCGCCCAGCCCGCCGACGCCCCCGCCTCATCCTGCGGGATGTCGTCCGGGAGCCGGCCACCCAGCACGGCAAGGCGGCTGCGCATGTCCAGCCGCATCAACACGGCGTCTTCTCGCGTGCTGCGGACATTCGGGTAGTAGCCCCGTCTCAGGCCCGCTTCTTCAAAACCGTAGGCCTCATAAAGCCGCCGCGCCGCTTCGTTGCTGGCCCGCACCTCCAGCCACATCCACCACAGCGCCCTGGGCACGGCCCACGCCACCAGGTCGTCCAGCAATCGACGCGCATGCCCGGCGCGGCGATGGTCGGGGTGCACCGTCAGGTTCAGAAGATGCAGTTCCTCCACACCCTCCATCGCCCAGGTGTAGGCCAGCAGTGCGGGCGGCTCGGGCTCCAGGCCAACACCCGTCGGGGCGGCGGCCCAAAGGCCCTGCGCCCGGTAACCGCTGGACAGCGAGTCCACAAAATTCCCGCGGCTCCAGGGAAAGGGGTAGGACCGCACCTCGATGGTCATCAACTCGTCGAGGTCGCCCACCTGCAGAGGGCGCAGTAGCGTCAGGGCCGGCGCATCGGGCTTCACTGCGGCGCTCCGCTGGCCGCTGCAGCCGTGCCTGGCACCCTGTCCTGAAATGCGGCCATCCGCTGGGCTTCGCGCTCTGCCGTCGTTTGCGCCACCCGGTCGCGCACATACAGCGGCATCACCTGCGCCGCATCCAGGCGCGGCCCGTCTTCCCAGGCCGCCCACGCACCGTGGCCCAGCGCCAAGGGGCGGTTGACTTCCGCTTCGGCCCACAGCACCGTTGAAGCCCGGCACGCCTGGGCTTCGTCTGCGGGCAACAGTGGCAGGCCCGAGCCCGCCATCAACCGAATTGAGGGGACTGCAGGCTCATGGTGAAAACCAGCACGCGCCCCAGCCTCCAGCCGCGCCCCCACAAGGGCCGCACGCCAATCGCGGGCCACTTCCTGCGGCGCGCGAACCGACACACCCTGCCGCGAACACCAACGCTGCCCGTCCCAGGCCAGCGTGTCGTCGTACACCTGCCCCATGCGTGCATCCACCGCCACATGCACCGTGCAATGCGCCTGCGCGCCGAACAAGCCGCGCGCCAAGGCCTGCTGCCGCGCATCCTCAGCCACCAACTGCAGGCTGGGCACTGCCACTGCCGGAATGCCCAGGCCCAGGGCCAAGCCCTGCACCGCAGCGCAGGCACCGCGAAGGCCGGTGAAAGCCCCAGGCCCCTGCCCGAAGGCCAAGCCCTGCAGGTCGGCCCAGCGCAGGCGCTGTTGGCTCAAAAGCTCTTGGGCAGCAGGCAACAAACGCATGGACGCCTGTGCGCCGCCGGCTTCCTCGTGCAGGGCCCATTGGCCGCGCGCATGCAGTGCCAGGCACAGGCGCTCGGTCGATGTATCCAGGGCCAACAGGTTCATCCGGTCAGTGTAGGACAGGGCCCTGCGCCGGGCTTTGCACCGTGCGAATATCGGAGCATGCCGCTTCGCCCCACGCCGCCCTTCAACAGCCTTTCCACGCCTTCCACCCCGTTCAGCCTGTGCAAGGCCGGGGCACGGAGAGCCCAAAGGGCGCCGGCCATGGTGATGTCAATGGCGCTGGGCTTGGCCATACACATGGCGCCGCCCCCATCTCCCGCCCATGCCCAAGCCTCCCACACCCTGTTGCCGCCCGAAGCCCTGATGGCCCTGCAGAAGGCCAAGGTGCCGCTGGATTCGGTGGCCGTGGTGGTGCAGGACCCCAGCAGCGGGCGCGACCGCCTGCGCCTGAATGCCGAACGCCCGATGAACCCGGCCTCGGTGATGAAGTTGCTGACCACCTATGCCGCGCTGGACACCCTGGGCCCATCCTGGGCCTGGAAAACACCGGTGTGGCTCGACGGCCCCGTGCAAGACCCAGGGCCCGACGGGGTGCTGCAAGGGCATCTGCACATCAAGGGCAGCGGCGACCCCAAGCTCACGCAGGAGCGCCTGTGGGCCTTGCTGCAACGCATACGCGCCCTGGGCGTGCGCGAAATCCGTGGCGACATCGTGCTCGACCAATCGGCCTTCGCCGCACCCAGCGGCCAGCCCGGTGATTTCGACGGTGAAGGCCTGCGCCCCTACAACGTGCAGGCGCGCGCTCTGATGCTCAACCAGCGCACCGTCATCTACACCTTCGTGCCCGATGCCGCACGCGGTGTGGCGCGGGTAGTGGCCGAGCCCGAATTGGCCGGTGTGAAGGTCGACGCCACCGTCCCCCTGGCCACCGGCCCCTGCGAAGACTGGCGCGCGCAGCTCAAGGCCCAGTTCCAAGACCCCAACACCGTTCGGTGGACAGGCCGCTACTTGGCCAGCTGCGGCGAGAAGTCATGGCCCGTGGCCCACGCCGATCCGGCCGGCTATGACCGCCGTTTGCTGCAGGCCCTGTGGTCCGGCATGGGCGGGCGGCTCATCGGCACGGTGCGCGAAGGCGCATCACCCATGCGCCCACCCACATTCGAATGGGCCTCACCGCCCTTGGCCGAAGTCGTGCGCGACATCAACAAGTTCAGCAACAACACGATGGCGCAGCAGTTGGCACTGACCTGGGCCGCCGTACACGCCGGCGGCCCAGCGCCAGGCAACGCCGCGGCCGTGGGCAGCAGCGTCGGGCCGGAACAGGCACGCGCCGCGCTTCAGGCGTGGGCTGAAAACCGCTTGGGGGGCCAGGGCCTGCGTGTGGACAACGGCTCGGGCCTGAGCCGCGATCAGCGCATCTCGGCCGAGCAGGTGGCCACCCTGCTGCGACAAGCCTGGACCAGCCCGGTGCTGCCCGAACTGCTGGCTTCGCTGCCAGTGGCCGGCGCACCCGACGGCACGCTGCGGCGCTTGCAACAGGCCTCGGGGCGCGCCCACCTGAAGACAGGTTCGCTGCGCGATGTGGTGGCCGTGGCCGGCTACGCCCTGGGGCGCAGCGGCCAGCGGTGGGTCGTGGTGGTGCTCATCCACCACGAACAGGCCCAGGCAGCGCGTCCCGCGCTCGAGGCCTTGGTGCATTGGGCCATCCAGGATGGCCCACCCGCCTCGATCAGATCCAACCCGCCGCGCGGATCGCCCGGATGACGGAATCACCCATCAGCTGATGCCCATAGGGCGTGGGATGGAAGCTGTCGGAGAAGAGCCAGGTCTTCCACCAACCGGCCGTACGGCCCGCGGTAGCGTCCAGTGCCGCGTCCGTGCAGGTGGGGAAGGTGTAGCTGGGCAGGCCGCTGCTGTCACGGCCAGTGACCGGGCAGGCGGTGTCCACCGAATTGGTCAGTCCGAACGAAGCCGGCGAACTCACCTGTTGTGTGAAGGTGGAATAGAAATCGATGACGACCACGCGCGGGTCGTTGGCCGTCAGCGTGCGCAAGCGGTCGTTGAATGCGGTGATCCAGGCCCGGATACCGGTGCGAACAGACGTGGCCGTCGCAGCGCCGGCGCTGGCCGAGACACCCGCCAACACGGCTGCGAAGCGGGGCGTGATCGTGATGTCGGGCATGTTGAGCACCACCACATTGCGGGCCCCGCGGTCCAACACCTGCGTGCGGATGTCGTTGTAGAAGGTGTCGGCCAGGGCCACCATATAGGCCGCGGCGGCGCGCTCGGCGAAGCCCGCCGTGGTGGGGCTGAGCGCGCCCAGGGCCGCGTTGTTGAGTTGCTGACCCAGGAACGATTGGTAGGCCGCCGCACCCGCTGCACCGGTGCCCGCACCCAGATAGGCGCCTGCCAGATCGGCCGCATCGTTGCCGCCGCCGTCAATCAGCACCAGGGCATTGCTGAAGCGGCTGGCCGGCGCCGCTGCCATCTGCGTGCCCACGCGGATGGGGCTGGCCGCCCCGCCCTGGGCCGCACCGGCCACCACACGGCCGCCTCCGATGGCGTAGTTCGAGCACGCCGCATTGCTGCTGGCCGCGAAGCCCGCGCCGGTGGAGGTGTAGGCATTGCACTGTGCAGCGCCCGATGCACCAGCGGCGTCGGCCACCAGTTGGGTCCACAGCGGATAGCCCTTGGGGTCGCCGGCCTTCTGCACCGTGAACTTCAGGCCAAAGGTGCCCACATCGGCCAGGCTGTCCCCGAACACGACCACCGAGTTGATCGACGGGCCGCTGGAACTGCCGCCACCGCAAGCTGCCAGAACGGCAGCCGCCCCAAGCGCCAAGAGGCTGGTTCGCAGAAATCTCATGTGTTGTCTCCGGTCACGGTGAAATCAAAAGTGACCGCGACTTTACGCAGGGCGCCCGCCGCCTGATCTGAGGGCTTACCCGCTGAACCGAAAACCGCTAGAACGGGTTGCGGGTGGCGCGTGAAGCTGCAATCTGACCCAGGCGAGACTGCAGCGCCGGACCAAACAGTTTGTCGGTGGCGTAGCCCCAACTGGTGATGTCGGCACCGGCCACCAGGGTGTCGGTGCCGCAGTTGGGCGGCGCGGCCGTGGCCAGGCACATCGGCGTGGACAGGTCGTTGAAACCGAAGAAAGTGTTGAGCGGCGGCAGGATGTCGCGCACCATTTGGTCTGAAGACACCAATCCAATCAGCCGTCCATCGTTGATGATGGTCACTCTCAAGCCGGCATTGAACGAATCGGTCAAGTCCGACAGGAACCGTGCCCGCGTGACGGCACCAGCAGGCTCAGGCTGGGCAGTGGTTTGCGCCGCTCCGAAGGGCGCCACGCCCAGGTCGGGTGCCGTCACCAACAGCACCGCAGGGCCGGCGCGGGCCACGCGGTTGACTTGCTGGCCCAGGGCCACGCCGCGCGCACGGATCTCGGCCTTCAGAGCGTCCTGCGTGCGGGCCGGGTATTGGGCATACAACTCCAGCACATCGTTCAGGCCAAAGTAGATCGTCACGATCTGCTTTTCAGAGAACGCCCCGGCGGCCAGTGCGCGGTCGATCTGCGCATTGACATCGGGGGCCTTGGCGCCAGCCTGCGCATAGGATTGCGCCGCCGTCACCGCCGCTGCGTTCGGATTGCATTGCGCAAAGGTCAGGCCGAAGATGCTGGCCACCGTCTGCGTCCACACCGGGTTGGCCGTGCAGTCGATGGTGGTGGTGCCGGCCGCGTAGGCATTCACGCCGTACTTGCGGCCATCAGGCAACAAAAGGCTCAATTCGTCGCCCAGCACCATCATGCGCTCGGGCTTGAAGGGCTCGATCGCACCCGTCGACCCCCCTCCACAGGCTGCCAACAGGCCCACTGCGGCCACCGCAACACAACCCGCGGCGGCGCGCCGCACCCAGCGCCCTGCTCCCGCAACACCCGATGAAATCATCCCAGCTCCATCACACCGGCTCGCGCCGGTCGTTTTTCGTCTTGTTCAGCTTGTGGCCCCGTGGTCCATATCGGCCGCCGCCCGCATGAGACGGTCTCGAACCCCATCCCAAGCGGCTTCATGGGGTGGCTGCTCCACCCATATTTCACCACCGCCATCGGCTTGCACCTTGGCGTCCAGTTCTCGCAGCACGGCAAACAATTCGTGGGCCACAGCCGCGGGGGTCGGCGGCATGGCCATCCATTCAACCGCCTGCCCCTGAACGCCCGGCGGGCAAGCCTTTGAATATAGCGCCAGCGCGCCCGACAGCCCAGGGTGCATCGCTCGGCTGCGCAAGGCCTCATCCCATCCGTCGTGCGCCACCAGCCTCACCCGGGCCGTCGGCGCGTAGTGCGAAGCCAGGGTGCCGGAAGCCCGCGGCGCAGCGGCATCGCGCTCCAGCAGCGGTTGGCCTGCAGCGGCCTCCAAGGCCCGCCGGTCCACCGTACCCGGGCGCAACAGCACCGGTGCGCCCCGCGTGCAATCCACGATGGCCGACTCAATTCCCTCGGCGCAGGCGCCACCGTCCAACACCGGCATGTCCGGCCCGAACTCCTGCACCACATGGGCCGCCGCCGTTGGGCTGACGCGGCCGAATCGGTTGGCGCTGGGCGCTGCCACACCCGGCACACCCAAAGCACGCGCACGCTCCAACAAGGCACGCGCCACCGGATGCGAGGGGCAGCGCAGGCCGATGCTGTCCTGCGCCCCCGCACTGGCCTGGGCCAGCCCCGGGCGGCGCGGCACGATCACCGTCACCGGCCCCGGCCAGAAGGCCCGCATCAGGCGCAGGGCCACATCCGGCAAGTCCTGCGCGAACACGCGCGCGTCGGCCTCGTCCAGCACATGCACGATCAGCGGATGGTTGGACGGGCGGCCCTTGGCCTGGAAGATGCGCGCCACGGCCGCGTCGTCATCGGCCCGCGCACCCAGGCCGTAAACCGTCTCGGTGGGAAAGGCCACAAGACACCCTTGGGCCAGCAGCCCTGCGGCCCACTCCACATCACACGCCGCCGCTGGCGCCGAGGTTGCCGTGTTCATGGGCGCCAACGCACAAGCCCCTTGGCCTTGGGCCTAGAAGCCCGCAAGGCCCAGCAGCCCACAGGCATGCTGCGCCACTTCACGCGCAGCAGGCGCCGTGGCCGCCGTCACCGTCAGGTGTCCCATCTTGCGCCCGCGACGCGCACTGAGCTTGCCGTACAGATGCAGATGAACGCCGGGCAAGGCCAGTACCTGCGCCCACGGCGGCGTGCGGGCCGCGCCCGATTCGTCGAACCACGCGTCACCCAGCAGGTTGATCATCACCGCCGGAGCCATCAGAACCGGCTGCACCAGGGGCAATCCAGCCAAGGCGCGCACCTGCAGGTCGAACTGCGACACATCACAGGCGTCGATCGTGTAGTGCCCGGAATTGTGCGGCCGGGGCGCCATCTCATTGGCCATGAGGCGGCCGTCCTTGAGCACGAAG
>CAMCTE010000132.1 GCA_945878385.1 Azohydromonas lata NBRC 102462
TGCCGTTGCCGCGCGACCGTGCGGCGGCCAATGCGCGGCACGCACCGGTGTCCATCTACGAGGTGCATCTGGGTTCCTGGCGCAAGCGCGCCGACGGCGGCTTCCTCTCGTGGGATGAATTGGCCGCCTGCCTGCCTGACTATGTGGCCTCCATGGGCTTCACCCATGTGGAGCTGATGCCCATCACCGAGCATCCCTTCGACGGCAGTTGGGGCTACCAGACGCTGAGTGCCTATGCACCTTCGGCACGCTTCGGCCCCATGGACGGCTTTCAACGGCTGGTGCAGGCCTGCCATGCGCGCGGCATTGGCGTGCTGCTGGATTGGGTGCCCGCGCACTTTCCCACCGACGCGCATGGGTTGGCCCGCTTCGACGGAACGGCCCTCTACGAATACCTCGATTCACGCGAAGGCTTCCACCAGGACTGGAACACCTACATCTACAACTTCGGCCGGTGGGAGGTGCGCAACTTTCTGATCGGCAGTGCGCGCTTCTGGGTGGAGCGCGGCGGGGTGGATGGTCTGCGGGTGGATGCGGTGGCTTCGATGCTGTACCGTGACTATTCCCGCGAAGAAGGCCAGTGGTTGCCCAATGTGCACGGCGGCCGCGAGAACCTGGAGGCCATCGACATCTTTCGCGCCCTCAACAGCATCCTGGGCGCCGAATGCCCGGGAGCGATCACCGTGGCGGAGGAAAGCACCGCCTTCCCGGGTGTGTCGGCACCCGTGAGCCATGGCGGCCTGGGCTTCCATTACAAGTGGAACATGGGGTGGATGAACGACACCCTGCGCTACATGCAGGAAGACCCGGTGCACCGCCGTTGGCACCACGACAAGATGCGCTTTGGCCTGGTGTACGCCTTCAGCGAAAACTTCGTGCTGCCGTTGTCGCACGACGAGGTGGTGCATGGCAAGGGATCGATTCTGGGCCGCATGCCCGGTGACGATTGGCAGCGCTTTGCCAACCTGCGGGCCTACTACGGCTTCATGTGGGGGCACCCGGGCAAGAAGCTGCTGTTCATGGGCCAGGAATTTGCGCAGCCCTGGGAGTGGCAGGATGCGCACGAACTGCCCTGGGGCCTGCTGGGTGATGGGCGCCACGCTGGCGTCCAGCAGTGGGTGCGGGACCTCAACCGGGTGTACCGTGAACAGCCCGCCCTGCACCGGCTGGACTGCATGGCCGAGGGCTTCGAGTGGTTGGTGGTGGACGACGCGGACAACAGCGTCTACGCCTGGGCCCGCCACGACGGGCAGGGTGGTTCCGTGCTGGTGGTGTGCAACTTCACGCCGGTGGTGCGGGACAGCTACCGCATCGGCTTGCCGCCCCACCTGGACGGTGTGTGGCGCGAGGTGCTGAACAGCGATGCGCAGGAGTACGGTGGGTCTGGCGTGGGCAATGGTGGCGCAGACCTGCACCTGCACGGTGTGGCGGCCCATGGGCATGCGGCCAGTTTGGCCTTGAGACTGCCGCCGCTGGGCTGCCTGATGCTGGCGCGGCGCTGAGTTCGCTGCTGATGCTGCCGCGAGAATGCACGCACCGAAACCCAAGCGTGAACCATGCCCGGCCTGAAAACCGCCCACACCCCTGCTGAGGGCCGATGCTTTCCCATGGGCGCGCAGGTGCGCGATGGGGGGGTGAACTTCGCGGTGTTTTCGCACCATGCCCAGGCGCTGGAGCTGTGCCTGTACGACAGCGCCGGCGAGCTGGAAACCGGCCGCTGGCGCCTGCACGGGCCGCATGACGGCGTGTTCCATGGTTTTGTGCCGGGGCTGGTGGCCGGCCAAATTTACGGCTTGCGGGCCCATGGTCCCCACGCACCGGACCAGGGCCACCGGTTCAACCCGGCCAAGTTGTTGCTCGACCCCTGCGCACGCCAGATCGTGGGGCGGTTCGAGCGTCGCGATGAACATCACGGTCATGTCTCGGGCCACCCGGACGGCATCCGCACGCCCGACACCCGCGACAACGGCGCGTTCGCACTCAAGGCCCGTGTGGTGGAGGCTTTGTCGGCCCCACAGGCTCATTCATTGAGCCAGTTGCGGCCACGCACACCGAAGGACCGGGTGGTGTTGTACGAGGTGCATGTGAAGGGCTTCAGCCGCCAGCACCCGGATGTGCCGCAGGAACTGCGCGGTACCTACGCAGGCTTGGCCCACCCGGCCAGCATCGCGCACTTCAAGCGCCTGGGCATCACCACGCTGTCCCTGCTGCCGGTGCACTACGCCATCGACGAGCGCCACTTGGTGAAGTTGGGCAAGACGAACTACTGGGGCTACAACACGCTGGGCTTCTTCTGTGTGGACCCGCGCTGGTCGCGCACGCCGCAAGACACGGCCGCAGCCACGCAAGAGTTCCGGCAGATGGTGAGTGACCTGCATGCGGCGGGTCTGGAGGTGGTGATTGATGTGGTCTACAACCACACGGCTGAAGGCGGTGAGGACGGCCCCATGCTGTCGTTTCGGGGCCTGGACAACGCCAGTTGGTACCGCCTGATGCCCGAAGACGCCAGCCGCTGCGAAAACCTCACCGGCTGCGGCAACACCCTGGCGGTGTGGCAGCCGCGTGTGACACAGTTTGTGCTGGATTCCTTGCGCCACTGGGTGCAGGAGATGGGTGTGGACGGCTTCCGCTTTGACCTGGCCGCCACGCTGGGCCGCACGCGCGGCCAGTACTTCCACCCGGATGCGGCTTTCTTCACGGCCATCAGGCAAGACCCGGTCTTGGCCGATGTGCACCTGATTTCCGAGCCCTGGGACAGCGGCCCGGGCGGCTACCAGGTGGGGCGCTTTCCGGGCGCTTTCCTGGACTGGAACGACCGCTTTCGGGATGCCGTGCGGGGCTATTGGCTGCAGGGCGCTCAGGGCCTGAATCACCGGGCCGAGGCGCGCGCGGTCACCCGCGGTGAATTCGCTCGGCGCCTGGCCGCATCCAGCGACCTGTTCCACCATTCACAGCGCCGCCCTTCGGCCAGTGTGAACTTCATCACGGCTCATGATGGTTACGCCCTGCGCGATGTGGTGAGCTACCACCGCAAGCACAACCTGGCCAATGGCGAAGACAACCGCGATGGGCGCGACAACGAATTGAGCGCGAACTTCGGCGTGGAAGGCCCGACGGACGACGCCACCGTGAACCACACGCGTGGCCGGGTGCAGCGCGCGATGATGGCCACGCTGCTGCTGGCACAAGGCACGCCCATGTTGGCCGCCGGTGACGAGATCGGCAAGACCCAGCGGGGCAACAACAACGCCTATTGCCAGGACGCGGCGGTGAGTTGGCTGGACTGGTCGCACACCGATGAGGCGATGTTGGCCCTGGTGCAGCGGGGCCTGGCCCTGCGCGCAGAGCATGAATGCCTGCGCCACGACCAGTGGTTTGCCGACCACGCCGACGAGGCCCTGTTGCCCAAGGTGCGCTGGTTGGGCCTGGACGGCCAGGCCCTGCAGGCCAGCGACTGGCACGACGAGCAGCAGCGCTCGCTGGTGAGCCTGTTCACCGCGCCGAACGCACCGTCCATCATGGCCGTGTTCCACCCGCACGAGCATGCTGCCGAACTGGTGCTGGAAGGGCACTGGTGTGTGGTGCTCGACTCGACCCGATCCGATGCGGGTGCCGGCCTCGCGCAGCAGCCTGCGGGGCCTCGGCTGGCCGTGCCCGCGCGCAGCGTGCTGGTGCTGCAGGCGGTTGAGCGGCAAGCCGCGCGGGCTTTTGTTGAACTTCCACACCGCGCTTGACGGCGCGGCTTTCAACGCTTCCCAGACCATGGACCTGACCCAACGCTCCAGCGGCATCTTGCTGCACATCACCTCGCTGCCCGGCCCGCACGGCATCGGTGACTTCGGCCCGGACGCCCGGCGCTTCATCGACTGGCTGCAATCGGCCGGTCAAACCGTGTGGCAGTGGTTGCCCACCACGCCCATTGGTCCGGGCAATTCCCCCTATCAAAGCGTATCGGCCTTTGCCGGCAGCCCGCTGATGGTGGCCTTCGAGCCCTTGGTGGCGGCGGGTTGGATCGCTGCATCCGAGCTCAATGGTGCGCCCACCGCGCCAGATGGCCTGCGGGTGGATTTCGAGGCCATCGTGCCCTGGCGCCTGCAGCGCCTGCGCATGGCCCACGCGGGCTTTCTGGCCCATGCGGGTGCCGCCGAGCGTGCAGCTCTGGCCCAGTGGCGCACCGAGCAGGCCTGGTGGCTGGACGACTACCTGTTGTTCATGGCCCTGGAGGCGGCCCATGGCGGTCAGCCGTGGTGGCAGTGGGATGCAGCCTGCCGCACGCGGCAAGCCGACGCGCTCAAGGCCGCAGCCCAAGCGCATCAAGCCGAAATGGACTTCTGGGCTTTCGTGCAGTGGTGCTTCGACACGCAGCTGGCCGAGCTGCGCAACTACGCCCACCAGCGCGGCGTGCGCATCATGGGCGATCTGCCCATCTTCATTGCCCACCACAGCGCCGACTGTTGGGCCCGGCCAGACCTTTACGAACTCGATGAAGCGTCCCAACCCACGGTGGTGGCCGGTTGCCCGCCGGACATCTTCAGCGAGGACGGGCAGCGCTGGGGCAATCCGCTGTACCGCTGGGACCGCATGGCCGATGAAGGCTATGCCTGGTGGACGGCGCGTGTGAAGCGCGCACTGGCACAGGCCGATGTGTTCCGCATTGACCACTTCCGCGGCTTTGCGGGCTACTACGAGATTCCGGCCTCATCGCCCACCGCCCGAGAAGGGACATGGGTGCCAGGGCCTGGCAAGGCGCTGTTCGATGCCATTGAGGCGTCGTTGGGACGCCTGCCCATCGTGGCCGAGGACCTGGGCCTGATCACGCCCGATGTGCTGGCCCTGCGCGACGGTTGCGGCTTTCCGGGCATGCGCATCCTGTCGCAGGCCTTCGCAGGAGACGGCACGCACGAATTCCTGCCGCACAACTATGTGGCCAACACCCTTGTGTACACCGGTACACACGACAACGACACGGTGCGCGGTTGGTGGGACAAGGCCACGCCGGCCGAGCGCCATTTCGCGGCTTCTTACCTGGCGGCCTGGGATGCCGACATCCATTGGGGAATGATCCGCGCGGCAGCCCAATCGGTGGCTTGCATGGCGGTGTACCCACTGCAGGATGTGCTGGGCCTGGGCGGTGATCACCGCATGAATTTGCCGGGCTCCATGGGCGCGCAGAACTGGTCCTGGCGCATACAGTGGTCGATGCTGGGTGAAGAGCCGCGGCGCGTGCTGGGCCTGATCACCGCGGCCAGCGGGCGTGGGCCCTTCGGCTTGTTGGGCTGAGGCCGGCGACCCTTCTGTGCGCGGCGCGCTTGTCGTTCAGCGCCCCGCAGCGCTCAGGCGCCATACCTGCACCGACTGTGCTGGCAGTGCATGTCCGCGTGATCTCAGGGCGGGTGCCTGCGCGCTGAGGCGCAACCGGCCCGCCATGCGGGGCTCGGAGGCCCACAGCAGTTCGGCACCTGCAGACGCGCCCAGTCCCGGCACCGCCAACTCACGGCTTTCCTGGCCGTAATTGATCAGCACCAAGGTGCGCTCGGACCCGAGCGCCCTTTGGAAGCCCATCACCAGTCCATCGGCGAAGGCATGCTCCCATGTTCCCCGCGCGATGGAAGGGTGGGTGTTGCGCAAGGCCAGCATGTCCCGGTAGTGGCGCAGGACGGAGCGCGTGCCGGCGCTTTGGGCGAGCACATTGTGGGTGGCGGCATTCGGTGCGGCAGCCCGGAAGGGCTGGCCCTTGGTGAAGCCTGCGTGTGGCCGCGTGTCCCAGCTCATCGGCCCGCGGATGGGGAAGTCGCCTTTGAGACCGGGCAGGCCGGCCTGGCCGACTTCTTCGCCGTAGTAGATGAAGGGCGTACCTGGCATCAAGAGGTAGGTGGATGCGGCAAGCTTGTACTGTGCCTCGTTGCCGCCGAACTGGTCCCACGCGCGCGGGCCGGCGAAGATGTCGTGGTTGGACAAGAAGGTGGCCATGCCTGGTGGCGCGGTCTTCCAGTAGTCCACCATGGCCCGCACCGCGGCGGCATCGCCCTTGGGGGCGGCCACGATGTGTGGAATCAGCCCGAAGGCGAAGGCTCCACCGCACACTTCGGTGCGGCCGTATACCTCTGGGCTGGCCGTGGCTTCGCACACGGTGTAGCGCTTGGGGTAAGACTTCACCAGGTCTTGCAATTGCTTGGTCAGGGCGCGGCTTTCGGGCTGGTCGTTCCAATCCTGCGCGCTGTTTTCCACCATGTGGGGAACGGCGTCCAGCCGCACGCCGTCCAGCCCCAGGTTCATCCAGAAGCGCAGGCTGTCCAGGTGATAGCGCAGTGCCGGTTCATGCCGCAGGTTGAAGTCGGGCATGTCGGCCCCGAAGGTGCCGAAGTAGAAGCCTTGTGAACCCGGCGGTGGCGCGGGCAGGTCTTTCCACTCGCCTTTGAACGCCCAGGGTTGCGAGCCCGCGTGGTACCACGGATTCTTGCCCCAGATGTCCCATCCCTGGGGCGCTTCACGCGACCACAGAAACCAGTTGCGGTAGGCGCTGCGCGGATCGGCCAGCGCCGCCTGGAAGGGCGGGAATTCGTGCGAGCCGTGGTTGATCACGTAGTCCATGATCACGCCGATGCCGCGCTGGTGCGCTTGGCGCAGCAGCTCGTGCATGTCGGCCAGTGTGCCGTAGTCGGGCTCCACGCCGCGAAAGTCGGTGGTGGCGTAGCCGTGGTCGCGGTCGGCACTGCGGGTGATGGGCATCAGCCAGATGCCGCGCACGCCCAGTTGCTGAAGGTGGTCCAGCCGCGAGATGAGGCCGCGCAGGTCGCCAATGCCGTCGCCGTCGCTGTCTTGGTAGGCGCGCACGAAGATCTCGATGAAGGCGCCGTGGTGCCAGTGTTCGTCCAGTCCGCTGTCTCGCGGGCGGGCCGGCACGGCGCTGGTGTCCAGCGTGGCCGTGGGACCGGTGGCGGCGGAGTCTGGCCGCTTCATGCCCTGGCAGGCTTGCAGCCCCAACAGCACCGCCAGGGCCATCGGCAAAAACGGCAGCAGGCGTCGGGCGGTCATCGAATGTCCAGCACCCGCAGGCTGCGCGCAGGCACTTCAATTTCGGCCTGCCCCTGTTGGGCGCTGGTCACTGCCACGCCCTGCGGCCACAGCGTACTCAGCACCGCAGCGTTGGGCAGATCGGTCACCGTCACGCGGGCCGCTTGCGTGCCGTAATTCAGCAACACCAGGCTGCGTTCCTGCCCCAGCGTGCGGGTGTAGCCCATCACCATGCCTTGGGCAAAAGGCCGGTCGTAGCTGCCGCGCGCGATCGACAGCCGCGTGTTTCGCAGTTGGATCATCGCCTTGTAGAAGGCCAGCAGCGAGTCAGCCTGCGACTGCTGCATCTGCACATTGTGGGTGGCGGAATTGCTGGACACCACGCGGTAGGGCACGCTGGTGGTGAAACCCACCCCGGGGCCGTTGGGCGTCCAGCTCATCGGTGTGCGCAGGCGACCATCGTGGCCAACTTCGGACGCTGCGGCCATGCCAATTTCTTCGCCGTAATAAATGAAGGGCGTGCCCG
>CAMCTE010000133.1 GCA_945878385.1 Azohydromonas lata NBRC 102462
TGTTCTTCATGATGCAGACTGCGTAAGTAAAACCTGAGGCGGCTGTGGGCCGCCCGACTTTCGGGCGCTCCGGCCGGACGAACCGGGAGCCGCATAACCCGTCGATTATAGGGCGGGCCCTATACTGAAGCTGACAGTTGCACCGGCCCAGCGTCATCCGCCGGCCCCCGGTGTGCCCACTGCTCCACACTGCAGGCCTTCAAGCCCTGCCCGCACCGGACGCGCCACGCATGAAATTCCAAGGCTCCCAAGACTATGTCGCCACCGATGACCTGATGCTGGCGGTCAACGCCGCCATTACCTTGCAGCGTCCGCTGCTGGTCAAGGGCGAACCCGGCACCGGTAAAACCATGCTGGCCGAACAGGTGGCCGCCGCGCTGAATCTGCCCTTGATGCAGTGGCACATCAAGAGCACCACCAAGGCCCAGCAGGGCCTATATGAATACGACGCCGTGAGCCGCCTGCGCGACAGCCAGTTGTCGGACACCGAAAGTGCCGCCAAGGTGCGCGACATCCGCAACTACATCGGCAAGGGCACGCTGTGGCAGGCGTTTGAGAGCGATCAGCCGGTGGCGCTGCTGATCGACGAGATCGACAAGGCCGACATCGAATTCCCCAACGACCTCCTGCGCGAACTCGACCGCATGGAGTTCTATGTGTACGAAACGCGCGAACTCATCAAGGCCCGCCACCGCCCCTTGGTGTTCATCACCTCCAACAACGAGAAGGAACTGCCCGACGCCTTCCTGCGCCGCTGCTTCTTCCACTACATCAAGTTCCCCGAACCCACCACGATGCAAAAGATCGTGGATGTGCATTTCCCCGGCATCAAGCAGGAACTGCTGAGTGCGGCCATGCGCACCTTCTTTGAAGTGCGCAACCTGCCCGGCCTGAAAAAGAAGCCCAGCACCAGCGAACTGCTCGATTGGCTGCGCCTGTTGGTGGCCGAAGACCTGGCGCCCGAGTTGCTGGCCTCCAAAGACGACAAGGTCATCATTCCGCCGCTGGTGGGCGCGCTTTTGAAGAACGAGCAGGACATCACCCTGTTCGAAAAGCTCGTGTTCATGCAAAGCCGCAACCGCTGATCGCCGCCGCCCGATGGACGCTCAACTCAAACGCGCGCTGCTCGAAGGCGTGATCGACGCCCTGGGCTTCGTGGCCGGTGGTTTGGCCGGTGGCCTGGCCGCCCGCATGCTCGGCTTTGATTTCCTTCAGGCCGAAGGCTGGGGCGGCGACAGCCTCACCGGCATTCTGATGGTGGGGGTGGGTGCGGGCTTGGGCCGCGCACTGGCCCGCAAGCTGGCGCAACGCAGCAGCTGAAGCGCAGCGCCCAAGCATGAAGCCGGGCCACTACCCCGGCACCCGATGGATTCAACCGCACAGGCGCAACATGCCCGAATCACGCAGCAAGGCCCGAACCAAGCCTCAACACATGACGGTGGAGGCGCTGTGGCAGTTGCAGCGCCTGGGCGCCCCCAGCCTCAGCCCAGATGGCGCGCAGGCCGTCGTCAGCGCCACCTCGTATTCGATGAAGGACAACAAGGCCAGCAGCCGGTTGTGGTTGTTGTCCACGCTCGGCGGCGAGCCCCGGGCACTCACGCAATGCGGCGACAAAGACGGCCAGCCCCGCTGGAGCCCCGCGCGCGCCGGTGATGGCGAGCGCAGCCAGATGATCGCCTTCACCAGCCGGCGCGAACAAGACGGTCGCAAAGACGACGCGGCGCAGCTGTACCTCATCAACGCCGATGGCGGCGAAGCCCGCCGCGCGGCCGATGTGCCCACGGGCGTGGACGCCTTCAAGTGGTTCCCTGATGCCAAGCGCCTGGCCTTTGTATCCTGGGTGTGGCCCGATGCGAAAGGCAACAAGGCTCAAGCCGCGCGCTTGAAGGAATGGAAGGAGCGCAAGGAAAGCGCCTATGTGACCGAAGAGGCCCAGTACCGCTACTGGGACCACCACATTCCGCAAGACCGCGTCGCCCACCTGCACCTGCTGACCCTGGGCAGCAACGAAGCCTCGGCCAAGGTGGTGGACCTGTTCGAAGGCACGCCCTATGAACTCACCCGCGCCGAGCCCGATTCGAATAGCTTTGACATCTCGCCCGATGGCCAGCGCATCGTCTTTGCCTTCGACCCCGCGCCGCAAAAGCGCATGGACGGCCGCTATGCCCTGGCCGAGATGGAGCTGAAGACGAGGCGCGTGACCGTGATCGCGCAAGACGCGGCGTGGGATTTCAGCGCACCGCGCTACAGCCCCGACGGCCAACAAGTGGCCTTCCTGGCCAGCCACCAAGCCCGCAAGCACACCATGCCTTCGCAGTTGGCGCTGTGGTCGCGCGACGGTGCAGGAACCGCAGCTTCGGCCGCCCCAGCAGGCAAGGCCGCGGCCAAGCGCCACGCAAGGGGCACCGGCCCAGGTGCCTGGCAGGTGCTCAGTGCCCACTGGGACCACGAGGTCAATGCCCCGCTGCGCTGGGCCGACGACAGCCAAAGCCTGCTGTTCACGGCGGAAGAAGAAGGCCGCCAGCACCTGTGGCGCTGGACGCTGGCCACCGCCACGGCGCAGGTGGTTGCCGACGGCGGCTGGGTGCAGGCCTTCGATGCATGCGGCGATGTGTTGGTGACCGTGGCCGATGGCGTGGACCACCCGGCCCAGGTGCACGCCTGCGTGGG
The DNA here is from genome assembly GCA_945878385.1 of Azohydromonas lata NBRC 102462. Taxonomy (GTDB): domain Bacteria; phylum Pseudomonadota; class Gammaproteobacteria; order Burkholderiales; family Burkholderiaceae_C; genus RFTU01. Next base: position 2,671 of record CAMCTE010000133.1, read on the forward strand.
CGAACAAGCGCCGCGGCGCATCGAGTCATTCAACGATGCCGTCCTCAAGCCCATTGCCATGGGGCATACCGAGGAGATGTGGGTCACCGGCGCGCAGGGCGACCGTGTGCAGGTGTGGGTAACCTACCCGCCCGACTTCAACGCCAAGAAGAAATACCCGCTGCTGCAGGTCATCCACGGCGGGCCGCACACCGCCTTCGGCGACGCCTTCCACTACCGCTGGAATGTGCAGACCATGGCCGCACAAGGCTATGTGGTGGCCGCGGTCAACTACCACGGCTCCAGCAGCTTCGGTTACGCCTTCAAGGACAGCATCAGTGGCCGCTGGGGTGAACTGGAACTGCAGGATGTGGAGGCCGCCACCGACGCATTGTTGAAGAAGCCCTGGGCCGACAAGAAACGCGTGTTCGCCACCGGCGGCAGCTACGGCGGCTACATGGTGGCCTGGATGAACGGCCACTTGAAGCCCGGCCGCTATGCCGCCTACATCTGCCACGCCGGCTGCTACGACTGGACGGCCATGTTCGCCGACGACGCCTACACCTGGCATGCCAAGGAACTGGGGGCCTGGTACTGGGACGACATGGCCCGTGTGCACTCGCAAAGCCCGCACGCGTTCGCTCAGAACATGAAAACGCCCACCTTGGTGATTCACGGTCAGTTGGACTACCGCGTACCCGATGCACAGGGCCTGGCCTACTACAACACCCTCAAGGCCCGCGGCGTGGACGCGCGCCTGGTGTGGTTCCCAGATGAAAACCATTGGATTCTGAAGCCGCGCAACTCCAAGCTCTGGTACGGGGAATTCTTTGAATGGCTGCGTCGCCATGATGTGGGCGCGGCGCGGGCCAAGGCCCCTGTCAAATCCTCAGCCAAACCCGCAGCACCACGCAAGGTCTGATCGCCGCACGGCCACTATTGCCCCAGGAACGCGCGAGGAACGCCCATGCTCATCAACTTCTTCTACACCCTGCGCGCAGCCAAGCTGCCGGTGAGCATCCGCGAATACCTCACCCTCATCGAAGCCCTGAAGGCAGGCGTGATCGGGCCCAGTGTGGACGAGTTCTACTTCCTCTCGCGCACCACCCTCGTCAAGGACGAAACCCAGTTCGACAAGTTCGACCGCGCCTTCGGTGCCTACTTCAAGGGCGTGGAGATGGTCACCGACTTCACGAAAGAGATTCCGCTGGAGTGGTTGAAGAAGACGCTTGAAAAAGAGCTCACCCCCGAACAGAAGGCCGCCATCGAGAAAATGGGCTGGGACGAGTTGATGGAGACGCTCAAGAAGCGGCTGGAAGAACAGAGGGGCCGCCACGAAGGCGGCAACAAGTGGATCGGCACCGGCGGCACCAGCCCCTACGGCCACGGCGGCTACAACCCGCAGGGAGTGCGCATCGGTGGCAAGGGCGGCAACAAGAGCGCGGTCAAGGTGTGGGACCAGCGCGCCTATGCCGACTACGACGACTCGCTGGAACTGGGCACCCGCAACATCAAGGTGGCCCTGCGCCGTTTGCGTCGGTTCGCGCGCGAAGGCGCCGAGACCGAACTGGACCTGGACGGCACCATCCACGGCACCGCCGCCAATGCGGGCCTGCTCGACATCAAGATGATCCCCGAGCGGCACAACAAGGTGAAGGTGCTGCTGCTCATGGATGTGGGCGGCACCATGGACGAGCACATCCACCGGGTGGAAGAACTCTTCAGCGCCGCCAAGGCCGAGTTCAAGCACCTGGAGTTTTACTACTTCCACAACTGCGTGTACGACTTCGTGTGGAAGAACAATAAGCGCCGCTACGCGGAGAAGTTCCCCACCTGGGACATCATCCGCAAGTACAACAAGGACTACAAGCTCATCTTCGTGGGCGACGCCACGATGAGCCCCTACGAGATCCTGCAGCCCGGCGGCAGCGTGGAATACAACAACGAGGAAGCCGGCGCCGAATGGCTGCAGCGGCTCACGCATGCCTTCCCGAAGTACGCCTGGGTCAACCCCGAGCCCGCGGGTGTGTGGCAGTACCGCCAGAGCATTGCCATCATCCAGCAGATCATGAACCGGCGGATGTTTCCGCTGAGCCTGCAGGGGCTGGAAGGCGCGATGCGCTTGCTGAGCAAGTAGAGCCAAGCTCGTCTTGACCATCGCCTGTTTTTTGGCCTATGCTCTGGCCTATGCCTACTGATTCCACCGCGCCTGAACATTCACCCCGGCAAGTGGCGCTGTTCCGCAACGGCCGCAACCAAGCCGTACGCATCCCCCGCGAATTCGAGTTCGAGGGGGCGGAGGTGCTGATGCGCAAGGAAGGCGATCAACTCATCCTCACGCCGGTCAAGCACAACCGGCTGTTGGAACTGTTGGCCTCCTGGCAGCCCCTGAGCGAATCAGGGCCTGAAGTGGAAGACCTGCCGCTGCAAGAGCGGCCGGCCCTTTGATGGCCGAGCTGCGCTGGATGCTCGACACGAATATCCTGTCCGAGCTGATTCGAAACCCACAAGGCCCTCTGACACGCCGGATTGCCGCCGTTTCAACCGAGGTCGTGTGCACCAGCGTCATCGTGGCCTGCGAACTGCGCTTTGGCGCTGCCCGCAAGGGCTCTGCCGCACTGCAAGCGAGGGTGGAAGCACTGCTCAGTGCCCTGCCCGTTCTGCCCTTCGATACACCCGCCGAAGAACACTACGCCGACATCCGTCACGCCCTGGAGCGCGCCGGCACGCCCATCGGCAGCCATGATCTCTTGATCGCCGCGCATGCCCGCGCCGCCGGTTTGACTTTGGTGACCCACAACCTCCGGGAACTCGCTCGCGTGGCCGGCCTGCGGGCTGAAGACTGGCTGGCCTCGGGCCATTGACACCATGACCTACAGCGTCAAGGAAATCTTCTACACCCTCCAAGGCGAAGGCCTGCGCGCCGGGCGCCCGGCCGTGTTCTGCCGCTTCGCCGGCTGCAATCTGTGGAATGGCCGTGAAGAAGACCGCAGCTCGGCCATCTGCCAGTTCTGCGATACGGATTTCGTCGGAACCGACGGCACCCTGGGCGGCAAGTACGACGCCCAGCAACTCGCCGATCTCATCGCGGCGCGATGGCCCGCCGGGCCTGAAGGCAGCGCCGGCGGCGCGCGGCGCTATGTGGTGCTCACCGGCGGCGAGCCCATGCTGCAGGTCGATCAAGCGCTCATCGACGCCCTCCACGCGCAAGGCTTCGAGATTGCCATCGAAACGAACGGCACTCTGCCCGTGCCCATGGGCGAAGGCGGCATCGACTGGGTGTGCGTGAGCCCCAAGGCGGGCGCCGATTGGGTGCAGCGCCGTGGGCACGAGCTCAAGCTGGTCTACCCCCAACTCACGCTCATGCCTTCAGCCGTGGCCGCCCTGGCCGACAGGCCGGGCATCGGTGCGGCCGCACCTGACTTCGACTATTGGCTGCTGCAACCCATGGACGGCCCGCTGCAGGCCCAACACACGCAGCAGGCCATTGCCCATTGCCAGTCCCACCCGCGCTGGCGGCTGAGCGTGCAGACCCACAAGGTGCTGCAGATCCGTTGAGCCACAGGGCACAATTCACGGTGTGACCGCCCCTTCGTACGAACTCAGCCAGCGCTTCCACTTCGAAGCCGCCCACACCTTGCGCCGTGCCGAAGCCACCGGCGAGGTGGAAAGCAGCCGCCGCATCCATGGCCACACCTATTTCGCCGAGGTCACCCTGCGGGGCCAGCCCGACGAGCGCGGCATGGTGATGGACCTGGGCCTCGTGCGCGCCGAGATCGCCATGCTGCGCGACCTGCTGGATCACCGGTTCCTGGACGAAGTGCAGGGCCTGGGGCCGGCCACACTGGAAAACCTCTGCGCCTTCATTGCGCGCCATATGCAGGCCGCACTGCCGCAACTGGTGCAGGTGCGGGTGTGGCGCGAAGCCAGCGGCGACAGCTGCGTGATGCACCTGGCCTGATCGCCTGGACCGTGGCACAGGCACTGGCCTTCAGCCAGATGCAGGCCCGACCTACAATTCCCATGTCGCCGCCGTAGTTCAATGGATAGAACGAGCGCCTCCTAAGCGCTAGATACAGGTTCGATTCCTGTCGGAGGCACCATAGCGCCCCACCATCACCGGCGCCCGATCACGGCTTGGCATTCGGAAAGAACAACTGCTCTCCACCGATCCTGTAGGCGGCAATCGACGCCTGACCCGCAGGCGACACCACCCAGTCGGCGAAGGCCTGCGCCAGTTCGGTCTTCACATGCGCATGCTTGGCGGCGTTCACCACGATGACGCCGTACTGGTTGAACAGGCGCTGGTCACCTTCCACCAGCACGGTCAGGTCACCACGGTTCTTGAAGTTCAGCCACGTGCCGCGGTCGGTCAGCACATAGGTATTCTTCGAAGCAGCGATGTTCAGCGCCGGCCCCATGCCGCAGCCGCACTCGGCGTAGCCTGCAGGCTTGGCCGTGGCCACATCCACACCGGCCGCGCGCCAATAGCGCAACTCGGCCGCGTGGGTGCCGCTCTTGTCGCCGCGTGACACGAACCCCTCCTTGCCTGCGGCCAACTTGCGCAGGGCATCCGCAATGTCCTTGCCCCTGGTGCCGGCCGGGTCGCCCTTGGGGCCCACCAGGATGAAGTCGTTGTACATCACCGCCTGCCGCTTCAAGCCAAAGCCCTCGGCCACGAACTTTTCCTCGGCCACCTGGTCGTGCACGAACACGACATCGGCATCACCCCGCCGCCCCGTGTCCAAGGCTTGGCCAGTCCCCAAAGCCACCACCCGCACATCGATGCCCGTGGCCTGCTTGAAGGCCGGCAGCAGGTGCGCAAACAGGCCCGACTGCTCGGTCGAAGTGGTCGA
>CAMCTE010000134.1 GCA_945878385.1 Azohydromonas lata NBRC 102462
GTTCCTGGTGTTGGGCTTCCTTCACCTGGATGCGGGTCAGGGTGTCCAGGCGGCGCGCATAGTTCTGTGTGTAGCCGGCCGGCATGTGCTGTGTGATCAGCACCGGCGGACAGTCTTCGGGCAAGTCCTGCAGCACTTCGCGTGTGGCCTCGGTGCCGCCGGTGGAGGCGCCGATGAAGATGAATTTTTCACTCGCCAGCGACCCTACCCGGGCAGGCTCGATTCGGGCAACGGACGCCGAAGGCGCGGTGCCGGGTGGCGCTGCGGTGAAGCTGAGTTGCTTGAGCACCCGCACGCGCGAGGCCATGCGAATCTTGTCGGTGATGTCGGCCGAGAGTTGCTGCAGCCCATCGGCCAGGCCTGCGCGGGGTTTGGCCACGAAGTCCACAGCCCCCAACTCCAGTGCGCGAAGCGTCACATCGGCGCCGCGCTCGGTCAGGGTGGACACCATGATCACCGGCATGGGCCGCAAGCGCATCAGCCGCTCCAGGAAAGAGATGCCGTCCATGCGCGGCATCTCCACATCCAGCGTGATCACATCCGGGTTCAGGCTGCGAATCACTTCCCGCGCCGCCAACGGGTCGGCTGCGGTGCCGATGCAGGCCATGTCGGGCTGGCGGTTGATGATCTCGCTGAGCAGGCTGCGCACCAGGGCCGAATCGTCGACCACCACCACTGAAATCTTCTTGCCGCCACCCACGATCGATTCCCGTTGACTGCCGCCCTCGAAAACCTCAGAACAGGTCCACCGAGCCACCGGTGCTGACCGAGCGCACCGCGCGGTTGGCCGCGGCGGCTTCCTGCGCCAACAGGGCTTCGGTGTTGCTGCTGGCCAGGCGCTTGACCATGGCCTTTCCGCTGGCCGGCAGAAAGCACACCTTGCGCGGGTAGATGTCCATCACATCCTTGCTCACCACGGTGATGCGTTCGGTGCGCAGGTAATCCAGCACGAAGCGGGTGTTGCGCTCGCCCACATTGATGCTGTTCATGCCGCTGATCACCGCGCCTCCGCCAAACACTTTGGCTTCCAGGCTGTGGCGCGCGCCACCGGCCTTGAGGATTTCGTTGATCAGTACTTCCATGGCGTACGACCCATAGCGCCCGCTGTCGCCGCTGCCCTCGGGCAACATGAAGTGGTTCATGCCCCCCACGCGGCGCTCTCGGTCCCAGATGCAGGCCGCGATGCAGGAGCCCAGCGTGGTCATGATCAGGATGTCTTCCTTGGCCACGAAGAATTCACCTGGCAGCACCTTCACCGCTTCACTGTGGAAATGGCTGTCGAAGTAGAAGAACGAGGCTTCGCCCGGCTTGCGCGCAGCCGCCTTCAAGGCGGCCAGGCGTGTGGGGTTAGCGCCGCAGGCCAAGGCGGCGCCGGCCCCGGCAGCCAAAGGGGCACCGGTGGTGTGGGCAGGGCGAACCGTCTGGGGTGTCATTGCCGCTGGTACACCGTCTTGCCACGCAGGCTGAACAGGCCGCGTGCATCGTTGAAGTTCTCGGAGTGCCCCACATACAGCAGGCCACCCGGGTTCATCACGCTGTGAATGCGCTGCAGCACCTTGCGCTGCGTGGCATGGTCGAAATAGATCATCACATTGCGGCAGAACACAATGTCGAAGGGCTCGCCCAAGGCCCACTGTTCGTCCATCAGGTTCAGCGGCAGAAAGGACACGAGCCGTGCCACGGCCGGCTTGATGCGTATCAGGCCGTCCTGTGCGCCCGTGCCGCGCAGGAAGTGCGCCTTCAGGCGCTCCGGGCTCAGGCCTTTGGAATCAATGTCGTACACCCCACTGCTGGCCTTGGCCAGTACCCGGGTGTCGATGTCGCTGGCCAGAATTTGCGCCGGTGGGTTAGCGCCCAGGGCCTCCACCACCGTCATCGCAATGGAATACGGCTCTTCGCCAGTCGAGGATGCGCTGCACCAGATGCGAATGCCCGCACCGCGCCGCGCCTGCAACAGGGCCGGCAGGTCGCGCTGGAGCAAGTCGAAATGGTGGTCTTCGCGGAAAAAGGCCGTCAGGTTGGTGGTCAGGCAGTTCACGAACTCCTGCCACTCTGAATGGTGGGCGTGTTCCTCCAACCATTGCAGGTACGAAGCAAACGACCGGTGCCCCGTGGCCCTCAAGCGGCGTGAGACCCGGCTGTACACCATGGCCTGCTTGCCTTCGTGCAGGCTGATGCCGGCATGGTGGCGGATGAGCGCTCGCACACGGCCGAAATCCGTGGGCGTGAAAGCGAACTCTCGGCTGGCGTCGGGTGGGGAAACGGCTTCGACCATCACCGGCCGAGTGTGAACCACCCGCATCGCTTGCAGGCGCGAAACAATCCCATGTTTGGGCACCATTTCGCACCTGCGCGGCTTGCGTGTGGGGGCTAGACTCGTGATGTGAACCCCAATGAGCAAGCCGGCGGCCGTGTGTTGGCCGTCACCAGCGGCAAAGGCGGCGTGGGTAAAACGCTGGTCACTGCCAACCTTGCGGCGGCCGTGGCCGCACAGGGCCGCAAGGTGGCCGTGCTGGACGCCGACCTGGGCTTGGCCAACCTGGATGTCGTACTCGACCTCCATCCCGCCTTCAACCTGCACCATATCCTGCACCAGGGCATTCCCGTGCAGCGGGCCTTGATGAAGGCGCCCGGTGGGTTCAGTGTACTGCCCGCCGGTTCGGGCCTGATGGAATATTCGCGCCTGACGCCCGCTTTGCAGCAGGGCATGCGGTCGGTGGTGGCTGAACTGGCCGCGGCGCATGACCTGGTCTTGCTGGACACCGGGGCCGGCATTTCGGAGGTGGTGTTGGACACCATCGCCATGGCCCATGAGGTGCTGGTGGTGGCCACGCCCGAGCCCACCGCGCTGACCGATGCCTATGCCACTTTCAAGGTGCTGGCCACTCTGCAGCGCCGCCTGAGGCCGCTGTTGTTGGTGAACCAGGTGACACGCGCCGGCGAGGGCTTGACCATTGCACAGCAGATGCAGGCGGTGCTGGACCGCTACCTGGCCGATGTGGGGCCACCCCGGCTTCGCATGTTGGGTGAGTTGCCACTGGACGAGAGCGCCCGCTCTGCGGTGCGACAACGCCGACTGGTGCTGCAGTGTGCGCCGGGTTCACCGCTGGCCCAAGGCATTCGTGCCCAGGCCTTGCGTTTGGCTGCGTGGCTGGATGCCCCAGTGCCGGCCGGCCCAAGGCCGGATGGGTTTTAATCCATGAATGTCTGGTGATTCTTCCTCCTCTCAATCGGCCGAAGCATCCGGTTCGCCGCAGCCCGCCACGGCCTTCGAATGGGTGGGCGGTGAAGCCGCCGTCCGTTGCCTGGTGGACCGCTTCTACGACCTGATGGACCTGGAGCCGGCCTATGCCGGCATCCGCGCCCTGCATCCGCAGGACATGGTGGAGTCACGAAACAAGCTGTACTGGTTCCTGTGTGGCTGGCTTGGAGGCCCGTCCCTGTATGTGGAACGCTTTGGTCACCCCAGGCTGCGCGCGCGGCACCTGCCCTATGCCATCGGCATGTCCGAGCGCGACCAGTGGATGGCCTGCATGCTGCAGGCCATGCGCGAGCAAGGGCTGCCCGACAACTTGATCGAGCGGCTGCTCGAGTCGTTTTACAACACGGCTGACTGGATGCGCAACAAGGGCGGCTGAGCCCGAAGCGTTCCCCAGCCTGGCGAGCCTCAGGCGTGGTGCCGAGGGTCTTCCGGCGGCGCCAACAGCACGATCACCGCGCCATGACCACCCTGGCTGGCGCGCGCCTGCACAAAAGCCAACACCGAGCGCGATTGAATCAACCACGCGCGCACCCGCGACTTCAGCACCGGCGCCTTGCCCGGTGACCCCAGACCCTTGCCGTGGACAACGCGCACGCAGCGGTGCCCCAGCCGGCGCGACAGCCGCAGAAAGGCCTGCAGCGATTCGCGCGCTTCATCTCGCCGAAGGCCGTGCAGGTCAATTTGCGCCTGAATGGTCCACTGGCCGCGGCGCAGGCGCCTCACCACATCCTGCCCAATGTGGCGCCGCCGAAAACTCAGGCCCTCATCGGTTTCCAGCAGGCGCTCCACATCCATCTCATCGGACAGCGCCTCTTCCAGTGCCGCCCGTTCATCGAGTTCACGCTGGCGTGGAATGGGCTCGGGCGGTGGGGGCTGCAGCAGCACTTTGCCTTGGTCGGACAGCGGCGTGATGCTGCCCACGCTCAGGCGAAACAGGTGCCGTTCCCGCTCGGTCTTCAGCCGCGCCTCCCGTTCGCGCTGGGCCCGCTCGGCCGCTTCGCGCCGTTCGCGGTCGATCTGGCGCTTGAGCTCACCCAGGTCAGCCAAAGAGAAGCGGGGAGCGCCACTCACGCCAACCCCCGTTCGGCCAGTGAGGTGACGGTGCCGCGGGTGACCACGAAGTGGTCCAACACCCGCACATCCACCAGGGCCAGTGCGTTCTTGAGCACCTGGGTGAGGTGTGCGTCGGCCTTCGAGGGCTCTGCGCAGCCCGAGGGGTGGTTGTGCGCCAACACCACGGCCGCGGCGTTGTGGGCCAGGGCGCGCTTGACCACTTCGCGCGGGTACACGCTGGTTTGCGCCAGGGTGCCCCGAAACAGTTCCTCGGCAGCCGTCAACTGATGCTGCGCGTCCAGGAACAGCACCATGAAGATTTCCTGCTCGTGGTGGGCAATCTCCAACTGCAGGTATTCGCGCACGCGGTCGGGCGAATCAAAGACCGGGCGCTGCTGCAAATCTTGCCCCAAGGTGCGCCGCGCCAGTTCCACCACTGCGCCCAATTCAGCCCGCCGGGCTGGGCCCAAGCCCGGCGCCTGCGGGGGTTGGCGCAGCAGGGCGCCCAACCCGCCGCAGCGTTCCAAGAGGGCCTGCGACAAGCCCAAGGCATCCTGCCCGCCGTGGCCCGTGCGCAGCAGTATGGCCAGCAGCTCGGCGTCGGCCAGGGCGCGTGGGCCCAGGCGCAACAGCTTCTCGCGTGGGCGCAGGGCAGGGGGCAGACTCTTGATGGACACGCGGGCCTCGTAGAATCGGCTCAGTCTAGCCAACGGCCCTGTTTTGTGGGCCATCTTCCCCGGTGAACCTTATCCGCGAAGGGTCGTTCCTGACCCTGCACTACCGACTGCTGGGCCCTGCCGGCGACGAACTTGTGAGCACCTTCAGCGGCCCGCCGGCCACGCTCACCCTGGGCACCGGTGCCTTGGCGCCCGCCATGGAGCATCGCCTGCTGGGCCTGGAAGAAGGGGCGCAAACCGGTTTCGACCTCGCCCCGGGTGAAGCGTTCGGTGAACGCAACCCTGAATTGCTGCAGCGGGTGAAGTTGGCCTTGCTGAGGGAACTGGGCGACCCCGACGCCACCTACCAGGTCGGCGATGTGGTGCAGTTCCCCACACCCGACGGGCAAGCCAGCTATGCCGGGGTTGTGCGCGAGGTGGGTCCGGCCGATTCCGCGCAGGACCCGTGGCTGCTGTTTGATTTCAACCATCCCTTGGCCGGGCAATCCGTGCGGTTTGAGGTTCATGTGATTGGGGTGCTGTGATGACGCAGGGTGAACAGGTGCTGCAGGAAGTGGTGCTGGCCGAACCGCGCGGTTTTTGTGCTGGGGTGGATCGTGCCATCGAAATCGTCGAGCGCGCACTCGCCCTTCACGGTGCACCCATCTATGTGCGCCACGAGATCGTGCACAACACCTATGTGGTGGAAGACCTCCGAACCAAGGGTGCCATCTTCATCGAAGACCTGGCCGAGGTACCCGCCGGTGCCACCTTGGTCTTCAGCGCCCACGGCGTGAGCCAGGTGGTGCGCCAAGAAGCCGCCCGGCGCGGCTTTCAGGTGTTCGACGCCACTTGCCCGCTGGTCACCAAGGTGCATGTGGAGGTGGCCAAGCTGCACAAGGAAGGTTACGAGTTCCTGATGATCGGCCACAAGGGCCACCCCGAGGTGGAAGGCACGGTGGGGCAACTCACCGATGGCATCTACCTGGTGGAAGATGTGGCCGATGTGCAGCGCGTGCAGGTGCGCAACCCGCAGCGCCTGGCCGTGGTCACGCAAACCACGCTCAGCGTGGACGATGCCGCCGAAATTCTGGAAGCTGTCAAACAGCGCTTCCCGCAAGTGCGCGAACCCAAGAAGCAGGACATCTGCTATGCCACACAGAACCGACAAGACGCGGTGAAGGTGCTGGCCCCACAGGTTGATGTGGTGATTGTGGTGGGCAGCCAAACCTCCTCCAACAGCAACCGCTTGCGCGAAGTGGCCCAGCGCTTGAACACGCCGGCCTACCTCGTGGATTCCGAAGAGGACCTCAAGCCCGAGTGGTTCGAAGGCAAGGTGCGCGTGGGCCTGACAGCCGGCGCCTCGGCCCCCGAAGTGCTGGTGCAGTCGGTCGTGGCGCGGCTGCGCGAATTTGGCGCCGTCAGTGTGCGCAAGTTGCCCGGTGTCGAAGAGTCGGTGCGCTTCCCGCTGCCGCGAGGCCTGGGCGACAAGTCCATGGCCGCGGCGCGTGCCGACACCTGACTGAAAACAAGAAGCTCCAAGAACATGCTCGACATCACCCTTCTGCGCAAAGACCTGCCGGCCGTCGTGGCCCGCCTCGAAGCCCGCCGCACCCCCCAGCCCTTCTTGGATGTGGCGCGCTTTCAGGCGCTGGAAGCGCAGCGCAAGACCATCCAAACCCGCACCGAAGAACTGCAGGCGCAGCGCAATGCGCTGAGCAAACAGATTGGCGCGCTCAAGGCCAAGGGCGAAGACGCCTCGGCCGTGATGGCGCAGGTGGCGGCCATACCCGAAGAGCTCAAGGCTTCGGCCGAGCACTTGGACGTGATCCAGGCCGAACTGCAGGGCATGCTCATGCAACTGCCCAACCTGCCGCAGGCCGATGTGCCTGCGGGCGGCGACGAATCGGCCAATGTGGAAGTGCGCCGCTGGGGCGTGCCTCGTTCATTTGACTTCGCAGTGAAGGACCATGTGGACCTGGGCGGCCCCTTGGGACTGGACTTCGACACTGGTGCCAAGCTCAGCGGTTCGCGGTTTTCATTTCTGAAGGGCCCGATGGCCCGACTGCATCGGGCGCTTGCGCAGTTCATGCTGGACCTGCACACCAGGAAGCACGGCTACACCGAGTGCTACACGCCCTATATCGTCAACCGAGAGGTGCTCGAGGGCACCGGGCAGTTGCCCAAGTTCCGCAACGACATGTTCTGGGTGTACCGCGGTGCGGAAGGCGAGGGTGGTGGCGAGGGCGATGCCGCGCCGGTGGAGCAGTACCTGATTTCCACCAGTGAGATTTCCCTGACCAACAGCGTGCGCGATCAGATTCTCGATGCGGCGCAGCTGCCCATGAAGTTGACGGCGCATTCGCCCTGCTTCCGAAGCGAAGCCGGCAGCGGTGGCCGCGACATCCGCGGCATGATCCGTCAGCATCAGTTCGA
>CAMCTE010000135.1 GCA_945878385.1 Azohydromonas lata NBRC 102462
CGATGGTCACCGCCGCGGCCGGCAGGTCCATCGACCGCGCCACGCGCCCCTCCTCCCGCGCCTTCTGCAGGCGCTTGGCGGTGGGTTGTTCGGTGCGTTCGGCAGAGGTCTCAGCCATCAGCGCAACCCCATCAGGTCATCAAGCACACCGAAAGCCTGCACCCACAGCCACTGCAGCCGAAGGCCCATGCTTTCCATGGTCAGTACACAGGCCACGATGCCCACAATCATCATCGCGGGAAAGCCCACCGCAAAGATGTTCAGGCTGGGCGCGGCGCGGGTGACCACGCCCAGGCCGGCGTTGATCAGCAACAGCGTGGCCATCACCGGCAGTGAAATCAACAGGGCGCCGGTGAACATCATGCTGCTCCAGGCAATGAGCTTGCCCCAGGTGTCCTGGTTGAGCATGGACTGCCCGATGGGAACGGCCGAAAAGCTCTTGAGCAACACGCTGAGCAGCAGCAGGTGCCCGCCCGTGCCCACGAAAATGAGCACTGCCATGATCAGCAGAAACTGCGAGAGCACCGGCACATTGCCCAGGGTGGGGTCGATCATCGTGGCCATGCTCAGGCCGATGGCGTTGGACAGCGCCATGCCGGCGGTGACCACCGCGGCCACCACCACCTGCAGGGTCAAACCCATCACGCAGCCGATGAAGATCTGGTTGACGATTTCCACCAAGCCCGGGGCGGACATCGGGTCGATCACCGGCCACTCATGCAGTGGATAAATGAACCAGGTCAGAGCCAGTGCCGCCAACACCCGAATGCGGCGCGGCACGGCAGCCGTGGAAAACAGAGGCGCGGTCAACAGCAGGGCCGAAATGCGCAGCATCGGCCACATGAAGGTGTAGAACCTGTCAACGATGTCCGCGGCCAGCAGGTCCATGGCGGTGTGCCTACAGGAACAGGCCCGGAATGCGGGCGAAGATGTTGCGCCAGTAGTCCACCAGCGTGCCAATCTGCCAGGAACCCACCACGCCCAGCGCAGCAGCCATGGCCACCACCTTGGGGATGAAGCTCAGCGTCATCTCATTGATGGAGGTGGCGGCCTGAAAGACGCCCACGGTCACACCCACCACCAAGGCCACGATCAACAGCGGCGCGGAAACCAGAACGGTCATCCACAAAGCCTGTCGGGCCAGATCGATTACGGTGGCGGTGTCCATGGGGTGTCCTGTGTATGGCTTTGAAGTGATTGCGGTAAAGGCAGGCTTTTGGCGACAGTTCGATGCAGCGGCCTACGGGACTGCGAAGCTCGCCGCCAGTGAACCCATGATCAGCCCCCAACCATCGACCAGCACGAAGAGCATGAGCTTGAAGGGCATGGCGATCATCATGGGCGACAGCATCATCATGCCCATGGACATCAGCACGCTGGAGACGATCAGGTCGATCACCACGAAGGGGATGTAGATCAGAAAGCCGATGGTGAAGGCGCTCTTGAGCTCCGAGATGATGAAAGCCGGCACCAGGGTCGTGAACGGCACCTCCGAGGGCGACGCCACTTCACGCTTGCGGGCAATCTCCAGGAAAGTCGCCAGGTCGTCTTCCCGGGTCTGCGCCAGCATGAAGCCGCGAATCGGCTTTTCCGCCGCCGCCAGCGCCTGCTGCGCGTTGATCTTGTTGTCCATGTAGGGCACGGCAGCGTCTTGGTACACCGAGGTCAGCACCGGCGACATGATGAACAGGCTCAGGAACAGCGCCAGTCCCACCAGCACGGTGTTGGGCGGCGTCTGGCCGGTGCCCAGCGCCTGGCGCAACAGCGACAGCACCACGATGATGCGCACGAAAGAGGTCATCATCAGCAGCAGCGAAGGCAGCAGCGTCAACGCCGTCATCAGCGCCAACAGTTGCAGCGTCAGGCTGTATTGGGTGCCGCCCGAGATGGCCTTTACATTGACCATCGGAATGCCCTGCTGCGCCGCCGCCAACAGCGGCAGGCCCAGCACGGCCGCCATCAGCAGGCGCGGAAGCCACTTCAGGAATGCGTCCGAGGCCTTCATGCAACGCTCCGTGCAGATGGGTTGGCCGAAGGTTCAGCCGCATGGGCAGCGGCCGCGGGCCGCGAGGGCGGCACATCCAGCAAGGTGAAGCCGTTGGCGGTGATGCCGACCAGCACTTCACGGTCGTCCAGCCGCACCACGGCCAGTTTCTGTCGCGGGCCCACGTTCAGCGCTTCCACCACCGACAAGCGGCGCGCCACGGGCCGCAGCCCCTGCAGGCCTTTGATGCCCTGCATGCGACGCATGAGCCACAGCACGCCCAAGAGCAGGGCCAGCACCAGCACGAAATTGCCGGCCAGCGATGCCCAGTCCAAGTGGGTGGTGGCAGCCGATGCAGTGTTCATGATGGATCAAAGGTTCTTCATGCGCTCGGCAGCCGGCGCCACGCGGGTCAGGCGCACGCCGTAGCGTTCACCCACCAGCACGATCTCGCCCTGCGCGATCACGGTGTCATTGATCAGGAGGTCCAGCGGTTCGCCGGCCAGTCGGTCCAGTTCCACCACGCTGCCCTGCGTCAGGCGCAGCAGGTCCTTGATCTTGATCTGGGCGCGGCCCACCTCGATGGCTACCGTCACCGCCACGTTCTGGATCATCTCGCGGTTGATCTGGTGCAGCTCCTCGGGGCTCTGCTCGGCCACGGCTTCGGTGTTGGTGTTGCTCATGGGGTGCTCCTTGGAACGGGTAGGCGGTTTGGTATCGGGGGGGCGTGTGCGGGTCGGTCAGGCCGGTCTACTGTTGGCCCGGCTTGAGCGCTCGGCGTATCTGCACGGCCGTCTGGGTGCCCAGGGTTCCCACAGTGGCGTGGTAGGCCGGCACCTTGTTGACGGAAATGGTGGCCATATCGGGCTTGCGGAAGAAGAAGGTGTCGCCGGGGGCCAAAGTTTCCAACTGCTGCAGGCTCAGCTCCAGCTTGCCCATGTTGGCGCGCACCTCGACGGTGGAGTCGCCCAGGGCGTCCTTGAGCTCGTCGCGCCAGGTCTTGTCGGATTCCTCGTTGCCGTCGCCCGTCTGCACTCGGCTGCGCAGCAGTTCGCGCACCGGCTTCAGTGAGGCGTAGGGGTACACCACATCGATGAAGCTCTTGGCCTCACTGCCTTCGGTCTCAAAGCGGTTGAGCACCACCAGGTCGGATTCGTCTGCAATCTGCGCGAACTGCGGGTTGATTTCCGAGCTCACGACTTCGAATTCCATGGGCATCAGCGGCGACCAGGCCTCGCGCAGCGAGCGGAACAGGATGTCCAGGATCAACTTGATGATGCGGCTTTCGGTGGGCGTGAACAAACGCCCCGGCGGCAGCTGCACCACCGTCTTGCCAAAGCCGCCGAAGAAACTGTCCAGCGACGAGAAGATCATGCCCGGCTCGATCACCACGGTCGAGTAGCCGCGCAGCGACTTCACCCGCACCACATTCACCGACAGCGGCGGGTGCAAGTCCTGCAGGTAGGTGCCGAACTTCATGATGCGCGCCCGCGTGGGGTTGATGCGGGGGCTGGTGCGCAGCACCTCTAGCATGCCCAGACGGAACAGTCGGATGAACCGCTCGTTGATCATGTCGATCGACGCCAGGTTCACGCCCAGGCTGCTGTCTTCGCTGGCCAGGTCGTGCTTGCGCACCCGCGCAGCGGTGTTGAAACCGGTGTCCACCGCCACCGAGCCGTCGGCCACGCCTTCGGCCAGGGCCTCGAGTTCGGCCTCGGACAGCAAGTTGCCGCTGGGTGCGCTCATGAAGATGCTCGCCTGGTGGAAGGGTCGTGTTCCGGGTGCGGTGTCAGGGCTGGGAGCGTTGGGCTCCCACTGCCCTCACTGCACGATGAAGCTGGTGAAGTGCACCGCGTCGATGCCGCCGAAGTCCTCATACTGAGTGAGCACCTTGTTGGTCTCCTCCTTGAGCTTGTCGGCCAATTCCTTGCGGAACTCTGGACGGTTGACATCGGCTTCGGTGTACTGGCGCATCACGTCCAGCAGCGCGCCGCGGATGGCAAACTCGTGCTTTTCGATGTTCTTGAACACCCGGTCGTCGTAGCTGGTCATGAAGGCGATCTGGATCTGCATCACCTTGCGGGTACCCGTCAGGTTGCTCAGCAGTTCCTTGTCCATCTGCTTGTAGGTGTACTCAAAGCGCACCAACTCAGGCGAATCCTTCTTCACCTTCTCGGGTTTGGCCGGCGCCTTGCCGCCCTTGCCGTCGCCCTTGCCGTCGCCCTTGCCGTCGCCAGCACCTTCTTCACCCTTGGCGGCCTTCTCGGCGCCCTCGAGTTCTTCTTCAGCCGAGGCCACAGCCTTCTTGTTGAAGAAGCCGCTGAAGAACAGCGTGGCGCCCACCGTGCCGCCCAGCAGCAGCAGGATCACCAGCACCAGCAGCAAAATCTTGAGGATCGGTTTTTTGGGCTTCTCTTCGACTTCAGTCTCTTCGGCGGTGGCCATATTCGGACCTCATCAGGTGGACTAGATCAGGATGTCCACCGCTCCCGGTCGAGGCGCACGGCCCGGTCCTTGTGTGTCGACCGATGCCACCGCTGCGACCGTTTGCTCACCGCCGTCGCCTTCATTCAAGGCGCTCGGCGTGGGATCATCCGGCTGTCTGGGTGTCGGATTTCCGCGATTGCGTTCGCTCCAGCCCCCAGACACCCACACAGAAGCAAGGTCCATGCCGGACGAACCGACAGCCTCACGCAACCGGGGCAGGCTGTCCTGGATCAAGGCCTGAGTCTGGCCATTGGCCACCTGGAATTGGGCTTCGATGCGGTTGCCCCGCATCTGCAGGTCAATATCGATGGGCCCCAGCTGCTGCGGTGCCACACTCAGGCGAATCTGCCAATCGCCGCGCTCGATTTGAGAAAGCATGCGGGCCGCCAGGGCCTCGCCCAGGCGCCGGGACAAGGCTTCCTCACCCTGCTCCAAGTGCTGGCGCAGGTCGATGGGCTGCGCATCCATGGGGCGAGCGGCGTTGTCGCGCGGCACCGGTGCCGGCGTCTCGGCCGTACCCACCGCGGCATGCGAAGCTCCCACGGCGCTCACACCCGCCGGGGCCGGCGCGGCCCCTTCAGCCGAGCCGGCCGCCAGGGCCACGCCCCCGGAGGTGAAGGCCGCATCGGCCGTGATGAATCCTGTGCCGACCGTTGGAGCGGCGGGCCGCAAGGGCGCGGCGCCCGCTGCGGTGGCCAAGTTGCCTTGCGCACCGCCGGCGCGCGCCTGCAAGGCCGCCCAGGCCGTCAAGGGTGCGCCACCTGCGCCACCTGCGCCACCAGCACCACTCGCACCCGCGGCAACACCGCCGCCGCCCGAGCCGGCGGCCCATTCAGCCCCCGCCCCAGCTTGCCGGGCCTGTGCTTGGCCGCCATCGGCGCGAAACGCGTCCAGGGCCTGAGTCAAAAAAGCCGCCTGAGTCGCGGTACCCAGGGGAGCACCCGAACCGGCGCCAACCCAAACGGTTGCCGCTTCCTCAGGCATGGCCTGCATCGCCTGGGCGCCGAAAATCCGCTGCAGGGCATGGGCATCAAAACCCTGGCCCGCGGCATAGGCCAAGAGTGATCGGTCCGAAGCGGCCGGAGAGGCAGCGGGCGTGATCACAGCCAGTTGCGGGCTGATCTGCACCGCCATCAGCGGCGGCAGGGTTGGTTCTCCGGCCCTGCCTTGCGCCTGCAACGCCTGCAGGTTTTCCGGCATCAAGGCCTGACCTGATTCGGCTGCCACCATCTGGCTGAATTCAAAGCCCACAGCCTGTGCCGAAAGGTCCGCAGCCAGCCCGATGCCCACCGCAGCGGCATCGGCCGTACCACCCGCCAGTGAACCGCCGTCGGAGCCTGCTGATGCATCGGTGCTCGCGCTCAAGTCGGCTCCGGCTCCATCCAGGCGCGAACCCGCACCCGCGCCCATGCCAGGCTCCAGCGTGGTGGCCAGTTGCTCCGCGCCTGTCCCTTGGGCATCCCCCGGGCCACCACGCACCAACGCTGCCCACTGCATCGCCAAGGAGGCGGCAATTTCCTGCCGCCGAGCGGTCGCTGCCGCTGTCGCGGCCCATTCATCGGTTTGGTCCGCGTTGGTGGCCTCAGCTTCCGGCTCAGTCTGGCTCTGCCCCCCCAACATTTGCCCCATGACGGCTGCAAAGCTGCCCGGGCCTCGCCCGGATGCTCCACCGGCGGCGCCTTCTCCGCCCTTGGGCGGCGCCTCACCGGGCAGGGCGCCGGCCGTGGCACCACCGCTGGTGATGGGAGTCAACAAACTGTCGGAAAGTGAATTCATGGGCTGCCGGCCTTGCTGTCTGACGAGGCACACCACCTGGCCATGGGGCCCTGGCGGTGAACTGCGTGACAAACAGCAAGAATCGTGACCGGACAGCCCTTGCCGCACGCACCGCTCAGGCCGGGCGAACCGGCGCCTGACTGCCGCCGATGGCACGCCCCTTGCTTCTAATGGGCATGTCCACCCTCACCCTGTCGTCCCTCCGACAGTCCCTGAGCCGCTTCGATGCCTCAGGGCTGGGGATCCCCGCCGTCGTCTTCGTCATCATGGCGATGCTGGTGCTGCCCCTGCCCGCCTGGCTGCTGGATGTCCTGTTCACCTTCAACATCATCAGTTCGCTGGTGATCATTCTGATCGCCATCAACACCCGCAAGCCGCTGGAATTTTCGATCTTTCCGTCGCTGCTGCTGTTCGCCACCATGCTGCGCCTGGCGCTGAATGTGGCCTCCACACGGGTGGTGCTGGTCAGTGGCCACGAAGGTCACGAAGCCGCCGGCAAGGTGATCGCGGCTTTCGGCGAGTTCGTGGTCGCCGGCAACTATGTGGTGGGCTTCATCATCTTCATCATCTTGATGATCATCAACTTTGTGGTGGTCACCAAGGGTGCCGGCCGGGTCTCCGAGGTCAATGCACGCTTCACCCTGGACGCCATGCCCGGCAAGCAGATGGCCATCGATGCCGACCTGAACGCCGGCATCATCGACAAGGAAACCGCCAACAAGCGGCGTGAAGAACTGAGCCAGGAGGCCGACTTCTTCGGCTCCATGGACGGTGCTTCCAAATTCGTCAGCGGTGACGCCATCGCCGGCTTGCTGATCCTGCTGATCAATATCGTCGGCGGCCTGGCCATCGGCATCATCCAGCACGACCTCTCGCCCGGCGACGCCGGCCGCATCTACACCCTGCTGACCATCGGCGATGGTCTGGCCGCGCAAATTCCGGCGCTCTTCCTGTCCATGGCCACGGCCATCATCGTCACCCGCGTCACCACCAGCGAGACGATGACCGAGCAGGCCGTCACGCAGCTCAACAACCCCAACGCCCTGTTCATCTCCGCCGGTATCGTGTTTTTGCTCGGCCTGGTGCCCGGCATGCCGCATCTGGTGTTTTTCGTGCTGGCAGCCGGCACCGCCGGCGTGGGCTGGATGGCCTTGC
>CAMCTE010000136.1 GCA_945878385.1 Azohydromonas lata NBRC 102462
TTGCTGAGGTCGCCCTTGGCAGTGGGGCGCCAGGCGGTGCGCGCCATGCGGCTGTCTATGTGCTGCTCCACCAAACAGTTGAAGGCTGCAGCCGCGCCTGCCACCAGCCAAATGCCCGCACTGGCCAGCAGCACGCGCCCCCATTCGGCCGCTGAGGGCCAACCCGGCACGGCCAACAGCATGCCGATGAGCGCACAGAACACGATGAGCTGCACCACACGCGGCTTGGTCAGCGCGTAGTACTGCCGCACCCGCGAAGCCTTCGGGGTTTGGGGGGCCACAGGGGTGCTGGCGATGGACTCGGGGGTGGCAGACATCGGTTTACGGCTTGAGGCGCGATTCTAAGGAGTGCGCGCGCATCCACAGCGTGGCCAAACCGGCCACCAGCACGGCTGCGCCCCCCGTGTGCGAAACCGCAGCCAACAAAGGCCAACCCAGCACGACATTGGACACTCCCGTGGCCGCCTGCCACGCCGCCACGGCCGCGAGGAACCAAGCCCATCGCCGCAAGGCTGTGGCCACCTCAGGCGCTGCATGATGTGCGCGAAGGCGCAGCGCCCAGGCCATGGCCAGCATGGCTGCCAGCACCGCGTAGGCCATCAGCCGGTGGGTGTAGTGGATGGCCGTCAAGGCGTCCATTTCCAGCGTGCTGCCTTGGGCGTTGAGGCCCAGGTGCCGTCGCAGGGCAAAGCCTTCAGCAAAGTCCATCCGCGGCCACCACTGGCCGTGGCAGGTGGGGAAGTCGGTGCAGGCCAACACGGCATAGTTGGTGCTCACCCAACCGCCCAGGGCCACCTGCATGCCGCTGAGGACCGCCAACGCCAAGAGTGCCGTGCGCCACTTTTCCGGTAGGGGCGCGCTGTCGAAGATGCCGGCACTCGATTGGCCGTGACGCTGCCGGTAGCCTTCGGCCTGCAGGGCCAGCAGCACCAACAGGGTCAGGCCGCCCAAGAGGTGGGCCGTCACGATGGCCGGATACAGCTTCATGGTCACGGTGAGCGCGCCAAATAGCCCCTGCAGGCACACCCACACCAAGGTGGCGGTGGGCCACCAGGGCGACAGGGGCATGGCGCTGTGTGCCAAGGCCGCCTCCCCGCGCGCGAAGCGCCGCTGCAACGCCCACGCGGTGGCCGTCATCACCACGATCAGGACGCCCACGGCGGTGGCCAGGTAGCGGTGGATCATCTCGATCCAGGCCTTCTCCGTGGTCACTGGCCCGTCCGGCATCGCTTGCTCGGCCTGTGCAATCTGGCTGGAAGCCCCCATCGGGCTGACGCTGCCATAGCAGCCCGGCCAATCTGGGCAGCCCAGGCCTGAGTCGGTCAGGCGCGTGAAGGCACCAAACAGTACGAGATCGAAAGTGAGGAAGAGCGTAACGAGAGTAAGCGCTCGCAAACGCCGCACCGGGTCGCCATCGCGGTGGCGCAACCACACCCAGGCCAGCGGCGCGCTGGCCAACACAAGGCCCAACAGGGCCAGGCGCATGATGGGCGCCAAGTTCCACAGGGGGGTGGTTTCGCTCATCGCCCCTCCGGCCGGCCCGCCTGGTCCCAGAACTGAGAAGCCTTGAGCAGCCGCTCCAGGTCCTTCTTGAACTTGGCCGGCTCGGTCTTCACGGGTGCCCGCATCATCCACTGCCCCATCGGGTCTACCAGGTACAGATGGTCTTCCAGGGCGGCACCCGCTTCGGGCTGCAACCATGCGGCAACCGCCGCCCGGTCGACCCGCAGGATGCGCATGCCCGGCGTGCCCAACAGCGCCTGCGCCAGTTCCGGCTTGATGGCACCGTCGTCGGTCACCAGCCACACCTTGTCCAGCCGCTCGCGTTCGCGTCCGGTCATTTCGCGCAACTGTCGCTGCATGAACAGGCGGTCTTCGCAGGCCGCATCACAAGCCGAGGGCGCCACGGCCACCAGGATCCACTGCCCGCGCAGGTCGCGCGCACGCACGGCCTGCCCCTGCGGGTCCTTCATCGAGAACTCGGGCCATTCACGGGACGCCTCGGGCGTTGGCGTGATGAGGGTGGCGTAGTTGGTGCGGCCTTCGGGTCTGATGACGAAATAGGTGAAGTAGGACAGGATGACCGGCGACGCGCACACCAGCAGTACCAAGAGCAACTTCCAGCGGCCAGTGCGGGTGCGCTGTCCTTCATCCACGCCCACCTCGGGCAAGGAATGCACGGTCAGGCCCACCGGTTCATCGCGACCGGTTGTCGGCGTGGTTGGAGAGGGGGTGGACAAGTCGGGTCACTCCTGCGGTATCGGGTAGGGATTCAAGGCTCGTGTGGGTGAATTCAGGCCACCTGGGTTCACGGTGAGTGGGCGTCGGCAGGTGGTGCGGTTGAAGCGGTTCGATGCCGCATGCGCCAGGGCCGCCACCACTGGAACCACACATACAAACCCAGCGCCAGGGCTGCCAGCGCGAACCACTGCACCGCATACCCACGGTTTTTGTCGGCACTTGACCCCACGACGGTCCAATCGCGGCGCAGACCATCCTGCAACAGCTCGCTGCACGGCAAGTCGGTGCAACCCAGGGCCGGCTCCAATTGTTGCAAGCTGATGGGCAGCAGCCCCTTCAAGCCGAACTCTTCTGCATAGGTCTTCAACTCAATATTCTGCCGAACTTGGCCCTGGGAACCGCCCTCGAAGTCGAGCAACCGCGATGGTGGCGGGGCCACCCGCGCATGCACACGCACGGCATGTGTGGGTGGCGTGGGTACCGGCTGCACCAGCGTGCGGTCGCGCAGGTTGCGGGGCTGCCAACCGCGCTGCACCAAGACCAGCCGGCCGTCGGGCAATTCAAGGGCCGTGAGCACCACGAAGCCGGCCTGCCCGTTCATCGGCCGGTTCTCCAAGTACACCAAAGTGTCGGGCCTCCAACGGCCCACCACCTGCGCCAGGCGGTGGATGTGCTCAGGCCCGCCCAATGCCGCCGTATCCAGCGGTGGCATCACCGCCTTGGCTTCGATGGAGGCGGCGATCGCATCCTTCTGACGCGCACGGTCGAGTTGCCAGAACCCCAATGATGCGGTGATGCCGGCCGTGAGCGCGGTGGCCAGCAGCAGGATCAGCCCAGTGGCAGCGCCGCCTTTGACCGGGTGTGACAATGAAGACATGAAACTGCTGATCGCCTTGGCCCTGGTGGGCATCATCGCCGCTTTGGCCAGTGCCGGGGTATTCATGCTGAAAAAGTCCCGCGATGGTGATGGGCGAGGCTCGAAGATGGCGCGCGCCCTTGCGGTGCGGGTGGGGTTGTCGATCGCCCTGTTCCTGCTGGTCTTGTTCTCGTACTGGATGGGCTGGGTGCAGCCTTCGGGCTTGCCCGTCAACCGCTGAATCTCCATCTCAGCAAGTCAAAGGGCGCCACCAGGGCGCCCTTTTTTTTGGCACTGGCGACCCGGCTTACAGCCAGTACACCAGGAAGTACAGGCCCAGCCAGACCACATCCACAAAGTGCCAGTACCAAGCTGCGCCTTCGAAACCGAAGTGGCGTTCGCTGGTGAAGTGGCCCTTCTGCAGGCGCAGCGTGATGAACAGCAGCATCAGCATACCCACGAGCACATGGAAACCGTGGAAGCCGGTGAGCATGAAGAAGGTGGAGCCGAAGATGCCCGAGCTGAGCTTGAGGTTCAGGTCGTTGTAGGCGTGGGCGTATTCGTAGCCCTGCACCACCACGAAGGTGGCGCCCAACACCACCGTGATCCACATCCACAGGATGGTCTTGCTGCGGTTGCCGGCGATCAGCGCGTGGTGAGCCACGGTGAGGGTGGCGCCCGATGTCAGCAACAGCGCGGTGTTGATCGTGGGCAGGGGCCAGGGGCCGATGGTGGCAAAGGGCTCGACGATGCCGCCCGGCGACGCGGTGACGCCGCCTGCACTGGGCCAGATGGCCTTGAAGTCAGGCCACAACAGTTGGTGTTCCAAGTTGCCCAGGGCGGGCACCGAATGCACACGCGCCCAATACAGCGCGCCGAAGAAAGCGGCAAAGAACATCACTTCGCTGAAGATGAACCAGCTCATGCTCCAACGGAAGGAGATGTCGATGCGCTCGCCATACAGGCCGCCTTCGCTTTCGCGGATGGCGTCGCCGAACCACTGCTTGAGTACGAAGGCCCACCACAGCAGACCGAACAGGAGCGAGTACTTGCCCCAATCGGCACCGTTGACCCATTGGCCTGCGCCCAGGATCACGAAGAACAGGCCGATGGCGGCCATCACGGGATGCCTGGACGGCCCCGGTATGAAGTAGTGTGGTGTTGTACCGTGTGTCGCTGCGGACATCGTTGTTTCTCCTCGTACCAAAATCAAGTTTGCGCCACGCCGCTGGCCACGATCCAAGTCACCAACCACCACACGCCCAGCACGAAGGCCGCAGCGGCGATGAGGCCGGCGGCAACGACATGCAGCGGGTTGAGCTTGGAAACATCCTGCGCATAGCCGTCAGAGCGGCGGATACCCAGGAAGGACCAGGCCACCGCCTTGAAGGTCTGCACCAACGAGCCCTTGCGGGCCACGGCATCCTTCAGGCCTGTGTCGGGGGTGGCCACCGCGCGCTCCATCAAGAACCTGCTGCAGGGGCGGCGGCCGCCGCGGCCTTCACGCCCTTGCCCTTGACCTCGAAGAAGGTGTAGGACAGCGTGATGGTGGTGACGTCCTTGGGCAGCTTGGGGTCGATGACGAAGGCCACCGGCCACTCGCGCGCTTCGCCGGGCGACAAGGTGTACTCGTTGAAGCAGAAGCACTCGAGCTTGTTGAAGTGCGGCGAGGCCTGCATCGGTGCGTAGCTGGGGATGGCCTGCGCGGCCATGGTGCGGTCCTGCACATTGCGGAACTCGTACATGACCGTGGTGAGTTCACCCGGGTGCACCTGCAATGAGCGCTGCGCGGGCTTGAAATCCCAAGGGCCGCGGGCATTCGCATCGAACTCCACCGTGATCAGCCGCGAGCGGTCGACCTGGGTGTTGCTCAACAGCTGTGCCGCCTGTTCGCGGGTGGACTGGCCGGAGCCGATGCGCTCGGACACCGACAGCACATTGACGCCCAGTGCGTCGCACACCGCGCGGTAGATGGGCACCAGCGCGTAGCCGAATCCGAACATCAGCCCGGCGATGACCACGAGCTTGCCCACCATGCGCCGGTTGTCCAGGCGCAAGGCGGAGCTTTTGGGTGCTTCTTGCATCATCGGCCCAACAGGGTGATCTTCACCGCGAACCCGACCGCAAAGGCCAGGGCCACGGTGGCCAGGATCAAGCCCAGGCGCCGGTTGGCGCGCTTTTGCTCATCGCTCAGCATGGTCGAGGGCCGGGTTTCGTGAAGTGTGGGGTTGCTCAAGGGTCAGCCGATCACCTTGGTGGCCGTCACATCCAGCTTGGGCGGCGTCTCGAAGGTGTGGAAGGGCGCCGGCGAGGGCACTTCCCACTCCAGGCCTTCAGCGGCTTCCCAGGGCTTCTGCGGTGCCTTCTCGCCCTTGCCCATCATCATGGGCAGCGCCACGAAGATGAAGAAGTAGACCTGCATGAGACCGAAACCGAAGGCGCCCACCGAGGCGATCGCATTGAAGTCGGCGAACTGCATCGGGTAGTCGGCGTAGCGGCGGGGCATGCCGGCCAATCCCAGGAAGTGCATCGGGAAGAAGGTGATGTTGAAGAAAATCAACGAACCCCAGAAGTGGATCTTGCCGCGGGTCTCGCTGTACATCACGCCGGTCCACTTCGGACCCCAGTAATAGACACCAGCAAACATCGAGAACAGGGAACCCGCCACCAGCACGTAGTGGAAATGCGCCACCACGTAATAGCCGTCCTGCAATTGAATGTCGATCGGCGCCATGGCCAGGATCAGACCGGTGAAGCCACCCATGGTGAACACGAAGAGGAAACCCACCGACCACAACATCGGGGTCTCAAAGCTCATCGAACCCTTCCACATGGTGGCGATCCAGTTGAACACCTTCACACCCGTGGGCACGGCAATCAACATGGTCGCGTACATGAAGAAGAGCTGCCCCGTCACCGGCATACCGGTCGTGAACATGTGGTGAGCCCACACGATGAACGACAGGATGGCGATCGAGGCGGTGGCGTACACCATGGAGGTGTAGCCAAAGAGCTTCTTGCGGGCGAAGGCCGGGATGATGGCGCTCACGATGCCGAAGGCCGGCAGAATCATGATGTACACCTCGGGGTGGCCGAAGAACCAGAAGATGTGCTGGTACATCACCGGGTCACCGCCACCGGCGGGGTTGAAGAAGCTGGTGCCGAAGTGGCGGTCGGTCAGCGTCATCGTGATGGCGCCGGCCAGCACGGGCATGACCGCGATCAGCAGGTAGGCGGTGATCAGCCAGGTCCAGGCGAACAGCGGCATCTTCATCAGCGTCATGCCGGGCGCGCGCATGTTCAGGATGGTCACGATGATGTTGATCGAGCCCATGATGGAAGAAGCGCCCAGGATGTGCATGGCAAAGATGCCGGCGTCCATCGAGGGGCCCATCTGCAGCGTCAGCGGTGCATACAGCGTCCAGCCGGCGGCGGGGGCGCCACCGGGCATGAAGAAGCTGCTCACCAACATCAGCGCGGCCGGGATCATCAGCCAGAAGCTGAAGTTGTTCATGCGCGCAAACGCCATGTCGGCTGCGCCGATCTGCAGCGGAATCATCCAGTTCGCAAAACCCACGAAGGCCGGCATGATGGCGCCGAACACCATGATCAGGCCGTGCATGGTGGTGAACTGATTGAACAGTTCAGGGTTGAAGTACTGCAGGCCAGGCTGGAAAAGTTCCAGGCGGATGAACAGGGCCAACAGGCCGCCGATCATCAGCATCGTGAAGCTGAACAGCAGGTACAGCGTACCGATGTCCTTGTGGTTGGTCGCGAAGACCCAGCGACGCCAACCATGCGGGTGGTCATGCGCGTGATCGTCATGGCCGGCGTGGCCGTGATGGTCGAGAACTGCACTCATGAGTGTTCCTTCGGGAGGAGAGGACTGGGATTACTTGCGGGCGGTCTTGATGTCGGTGGGCTGCACCACTTGACCGGTCTGGTTGGCCCAGGCGTTCTTGGTGTAGGTGATCACCGCGGCAATTTCCGTGTCGGAGAGTTGCTTCCAGGCCGGCATCGAACCGTTGCCCGCGCCATTGAGCAGCACGCCAATTTGCTGTGACTTGTCGTCGGCCAGCACGATCTTGGAACCCACCAGGCCCTTGATGGGGCCGGCGCCGGCGCCGTCGGCCTTGTGGCAAGCCGCGCAGTTGGCGTTGTAGACCTTCTCGCCACGGGCCACCAGGTCGGCCAACTGCCACACCTTGTTGGGGTCATCGGCCTTGGCCGCGGCCTTCTTCTTCTCGCCGTCCACCCACTTGGCGTAGTCTTCC
>CAMCTE010000137.1 GCA_945878385.1 Azohydromonas lata NBRC 102462
GTAGACATGGTGATCGGACTGCGCGTGACCGAAGAGGAAGAGCGCGAAGGTCTGGACATCTCCTCTCACGGCGAAACGGCGTACAACCGCTGATCGCCCCCCGACCCGATGCAAGGCAGAGGGTCCTCGAAAGATTGTTCTCCTCGGTAAGCGAGTTAGGGCCCTCCGGCAACGGTGGGCCCATTTTTTTGCGCCGCAGCTGGCGCGACTGGCAAGGGGAGTTTGGCTTGCCGCCCGATCAGTCGGCTTTGAGGTTCAGATTCAGGCTCAGAGCCGGTGCATGACCCGCCTGACAGGCGCGGGCTTGCCGCTTCCGAGCGTATCCCTACGGACTGGCATGGGTGTGCCAGTACTGGCCGGGCTGGGGCGCGGCGTGTCCCACCTAGGGGCCGACAACAGCATGGCCCGGTAGGCCGTTGAAGTGACCGAGGCCGCCGGGGTCCACAGGCGGTCGGTCATCTGCAGCACCTCATCATGCGCACGGATCATGTGGGGCGTGGGCGACAAGGGCACCAGTTTCCAACCCGAGGGTTCCACCCCGTCGCGCAAAGCCGCCTGCAGCGCCTGCAGGGCTTCGCGCCGGCGGTCGATCGAAGGCGACCAAGCCGGCACATGGGTGTACTCGATGGACTCTTCCAGGGCCTCAACGGCCTTCAGGGCCGCTGCCAACAGCTTTTGCATCCAGGCTCTCCGCCGCAGGGGCCACCCCATTGGCGGCCCTGCAGGATGAGTCGACCCGAGAGGCCAAAGGTTGAGCGGCGGTGCACCGCTCAACCCTTGCTCAATCCGCCGTGATCTTGCGCGTGCGGATGATGTTGCCCCAGTACTCCGTTTCGCGCGTCACCAACGCAGCCAGGCCCTGCGGGTCGGCATAGCGGATCTCGATGCCGCTCTTCTCAGCCGCGGCCTTGGCTTCCGGGGTGGCCAGTGCCTTCTTGGTGGCCTCGGCCAGTTGAGCCAGCACCGGCGCGGGTGTGCCGGTCGGGGCAAACAGCGCCACCCAGGCTTCCAGTTCGAAGCCGGGCATGCCGGCTTCGGCCACCGTGGGCACATTGGGCAGGCCCGGGTGCCGGGTCTTGCCCGTGACAGCGTAGGCCTTGAGCTTGCCTACCTGCACATGCTGCATCACCGAGGGCGGTGTGGTGATGAACACCTGCACTTGCCCGCCCAACACATCGGCGATGGCTGCGCCCGAGCCCTTGTAGGGCACATGAACCATGTCGGTGCCCGTGGCCTGCTCGAACATGGCCGAGCCCACATGGGCCAGCGAACCATTGCCCTGCGAAGCGTAGTTCAACTTGCCGGGGTTGGCCTTGAGGTGGGCGATGAAGCCCTTGAGGTCGTTGGCCGGAATGGAGGGGTGGGCCGCGATCACATTCGTGGCCGCAGTCAGTTGGGCGATGGGCGCGAAATCCTTCTGCGCCCAGGGCAGCTTGGCGAACATGGCCGGGTTGCCCACATGCGCGGCCGAATACGAAATCAAGAGCGTGTGGCCGTCCTTTGCGGCGTTGGCCACCTGCTGCATGCCGATGTTGCCGCTGGCGCCGGGCTTGTTCTCGATGATCACATTGCCGCCCAGGGCTTTGGCCAACTGGTCGGCCAGCAGGCGGGCCGAAGCGTCCACCACGCCGCCGGGTGTGTAGGGCACCACCAGGGTGATGGGCTTGCTGGGAAAGGCTTGCGCCATGGCCGCGGGGGCCATCAGGGCCGAGGCAGTAGCGGCCGCAGCGGCGGCGATCAAGGTGCGGCGGGTGGTCATGGGGCTTCCTTTGCTGGGCAAGTTCTAGGCAAGTCCGGAGTATGGCGCCCCTGGCAAATTCGAGTGAATTGCCGGCTCAAGTTGCGAATTCAACAAGCCCTGCGCAGGCTTGCAATATGCCGGCGGCCCCCCACCTTCCTAGAATGGGGGTTGCCCCCCGGGCTCTTGCGTGCCTTTGAGCCGCATCGGCCAGCCTCTGCGCCCAAGGAATCCCATGGTCCCCCACCTCATCACTGCCCTGACCGGCCCCATCAACGAGCTCGAGCAGCGCATCCTGGAGTCGATGCCCGCCATCGAACGCTGGTTCCGGCTGGAATGGATGGAGCACACGCCTCCCTTCTACACCTCGGTGGATGTGCGCAACGCAGGCTTCAAGCTGGCGCCGGTGGACACCAACCTGTACCCCGGTGGCTGGAACAACCTCACCGAAGAGATGCTGCCGCTGGCGGTACAGGCGGCGATGGCGGCCATCGAAAAGATCTGCCCCGAGGCAAAGAACCTGCTGTTGATCCCTGAAAAGCACACCCGCAACACCTTCTACCTGACGAATGTGCAGCGGCTGATCCAGATCTTCACCCAGGCCGGCCTGAATGTGCGCCTGGGCACCCTGGACGACGCCATCAAGGAGCCGATGCAGCTGGACCTGCCCGATGGCGGCAACCTCACGCTTGAACCCCTGATCCGCACCCGCCACCGGCTGGGGCTCAAGGACTTCGACCCCTGCACCATCCTGCTGAACAACGACCTGTCGGGCGGCATCCCCCAGATCCTGGAAAACCTGCACGAGCAGTACCTGCTGCCGCCGCTGCACGCGGGCTGGGCCGTGCGCCGCAAAAGCAAGCATTTCCAAAGCTATGAGGAAGTGGCCAAGAAATTCGCCAAGCTCATGGGCATGGACCCGTGGCTCATCAACCCGATGTTTTCCCAGTGCGGCCAGGTGAACTTCGCCGAAGGGCAGGGCATCGACTGCATCCAGACCAATGTGGACGCGCTGATCACCAAGGTGCGCCGCAAGTACAAGGAATACGGCATTCAGGAAAAGCCCTTCGTGGTCGTCAAGGCCGATGCCGGCACCTACGGCATGGGCATCATGACGGTGCGCGATGCGGCTGAACTCAACGAGATCGGGCGGCGCACCAAGAACAAGATGAGCGTGATCAAGGAGGGCCAGGCGGTCACCGAGGTCATCATCCAAGAAGGCGTGCTCACCAACGAACGGGTGAACGACGCGGTGGCCGAGCCCGTGGTCTACATGCTCGACCGCTATGTGGTGGGTGGTTTTTATCGGGTGCACGCCGAACGCGGCGT
This sequence comes from Azohydromonas lata NBRC 102462, assembly GCA_945878385.1. Lineage (GTDB taxonomy): Bacteria > Pseudomonadota > Gammaproteobacteria > Burkholderiales > Burkholderiaceae_C > RFTU01. Next base: position 3,068 of record CAMCTE010000137.1, read on the forward strand.
GGACGAGAACCTCAACGCCCCGGGCGCGGCCTTCGTGCCTTTGGCCTTCGCCGAGCCCAACCACCTGCCGCGCCCGGGCGCCAAGCCTGGCGCGTCGGCTCCCAACCGCTTCTACATGTACGGGGTGATCGCCCGCCTGGCCATGTTGGCGGCCAGCTACGAACTGGAAGCCACCGACCCAGACGCAGAAATCTACGACTGACCGCGGCGGGCTGCACGCAGCCCTGTCCTGAGGCCCATCCAGGTCTGTACTCCGGGATGATTCATTCCGTTACAGTTCTCCTTGGTGGTGCAAAATCATGTTGCAGTGCAGCATGAATCATGCACAATCCGAGTCCTGATTCTTCGAAGGCCCGCCCCGGCGGTCCGCCTTCTCCGTGAATTCCCCGTCCACCGACAACCGCTCCCCCACCGTTCAGGCCACCTTGGCCCTGGCTGCCTTGGGCGTGGTGTACGGCGACATCGGCACCAGCCCGCTGTACGCGCTGAAGGAAGTTTTCCACGGCGGCCATGTGGCGCTGACGGTCGAGAACATCCTGGGCGTGTTGTCGCTGCTGTTCTGGACCATGACCATCGTGGTCTCGGTGAAGTATGTGCTGCTGATCCTGCGCGCCGACAACAACGGCGAGGGCGGGTTGATCGCCATGCTGGCGCTGGCCACCCAGGCCGTGAAGGACCAACCGAAGCTGTACCGGGTGCTGATGATGCTCGGTTTGTTCGGCACGGCCATCTTCTTCGGCGATGCGGTGATCACCCCGGCCATGACGGTGCTGTCGGCGGTGGAGGGCATCGATGTCTATGCCCCGCAATACCACGACCTCATCGTGCCGCTGTCCCTGCTGGTGTTGGCAGGCCTGTTTGCGGTGCAGCGCTTTGGTACGGCCCTGGTGGGTCGCGCCTTCGGGCCTCTGATGCTGTTGTGGTTCACCACTTTGGCCCTGCTGGGCATTCCCTCCATCCTGGAGAACCCGGCGGTGTTGGCCGCGTTGAACCCGCAGCACGCCCTGCGCTTCGGTTTGGACAACGGTTGGATCGCCTTCGTGGCCCTCGGTGCCGTGGTGCTGGTGGTCACCGGGGGCGAAGCGCTGTACGCCGACCTGGGCCACTTCGGCAAGCGCCCCATCCGCATCGCCTGGTACGGCGCGGTGATGCCCGCGCTGGTGCTGAACTACTTTGGGCAAGGCGCGCTCTTGCTGCGCAGCCCCGAGGCCATCAAGAACCCCTTCTTCCTGATTGCGCCCGAGTGGGCCGAGATTCCGCTGTTCATCCTGGCCACCATGGCGGCCATCGTGGCCTCGCAGGCCCTGATCACGGCGGCGTTTTCCGTCACCAAGCAGGCGGTGCAGCTGGGCATCCTGCCGCGCATGCGCATCCTGCACACCTCGGTGCGCGACACCGGGCAGATCTACGTGCCCTTCATCAACTGGATGCTGTTTGCATTCGTGGTGGTGGCTGTATCCTTCTTTGGCTCATCGAGCAAGCTGGCCGGTGCGTACGGCGTGGCGGTCACCATCGACATGACCATCACCACCGTGATGACCTTCTTCGTCATCCGCTACGGTTGGAAGTACCCGCTTCCCTTGTGCATCCTGGCCACCATTTTCTTCTTCATCATCGACGTGGCCTTCCTGTCTTCCAACCTGCTCAAGCTGTTGGCAGGCGGCTGGTTCCCGCTGGCCATCGGCATGGTCATGTTCACCCTGATGCTCACCTGGCGACAGGGCTCGGCCCTGCTGCGCGAGCGTTTGCGCGCCGAGGCCATCCCGCTGCAGGACTTCCTTGACGCCGTCTTCGTGCACCCGCCCACCCGCGTGGCCGGTACGGCCGTGTTCATGACGCCCGACCCCGGCCTCACGCCCACGGCCATGATGCACAACCTCAAGCACAACAAGGTGCTGCACGAGCGCAACCTGTTCGTCACCGTTCGGCACCACGATGTGCCTTGGGTGAGCTTCAACCAGCGCGTCGAGGTGGATTCACTGGGTCACGACTGTTGGGCCGTGACGCTGAACTTCGGCTTCAAGAACGAGCCCGATGTGCCGCAGGCCCTGAGCCTGCTGCATTCGCACGGCGTGGTGCTCGAAGAGATGGACACCAGCTACTTCCTCAGCCGCGACATCGTGATTCCCACGCTGGGCCAGGGCATGGCCATGTGGCGGGAGAAGCTGTTTGCCGGCATGCACCGCAACGCAGCAGCGGCGGCTGATTTCCTGCGCTTGCCCACCAACCGCGTGGTGGAACTGGGGTCCAAGGTCGAGATTTGAGCTGCGGCCGCTGCCGTCAGTGCAGCACTTCCAAACGCTGCTCCACCCCGTGTTCACCGATGCTCAGCACCGAGCCCGCCGGCAACGGCCGCCAACTCGATTCATCGCCTGCAAGCGGCTCGGAGGCCACCGTCACCCCCTGAGGGCCTTCCTGCAGGTAAAGCGAAGGCGGTTGTTCGTCGCTGCTCATGCGAAACACATGCAGGCGCTGCCCGTCACTGAGGGCCGCTGCAAAGCGCAGCGGCTCGGTGATGCCGTGGCGCCGCATTTCGTGCCGCGCTTCGTTCAGCGCCCACATCACCGCATCACCCGGCTCCATGCCGTCCTCGATGCGCGACAGCGCCAGCAGGAACAGCAGTTCCGAGTCGGTGGCACCCTTGCGGTGGGCGTACAGGTGGTCGGGCAGCAGCGACTCCAATCCTCGGCGCACCCAGGAATAGCCGCCAATCTGGCCGTTGTGCATGAACAGGTGGGCGCCCATGCGGAAGGGGTGGCAGTTGCTGCGCGCAATGCCGCCGCCGGTGGCCGCCCGCACATGCGCGAAGAAAAGGCCGGCGCGCACGGTGGCCGTCAGTGCCAGCAGGTTCTCGTCTGACCAGGCCGGCATCACCTCGCGGTACACCGCGGGCTCGTCCCGTTCGCCGTACCAGCCGATGCCAAAGCCGTCGCCGTTGGTCACGGTCTTGGCGCGCTCGGCATGCAGCGATTGCTCCAGCAGCGAGTGCTCCGGTTGGGCCACCAACTCTTCCAGGAAGATGGGAGCACCACGGTACGCGAGGAATCGGCACATGTCCGAATTCTCGCGCAGCGCGTGCGCGTGCGCCACTCCCGCAGGGCCTGCCACCACCCAGGCCGGCCGGCAGAGTCCGCGCCTTTGTGCAACAGTTGGCATCCCATTCGGAGCCTTCATGAAGCTGTTGTTCATTGCCGACCCCCTCGAGTCCTTCAAGATCGCCAAGGACAGCACCTACGCCATGATGCGGGAGGCCCAACGCCGGGGCCACACGCTCATGGCCTGTGAGCCCAAAGATGTGCGGTGGTTGCGTGGCGAAAAGGTAACTGCGTTCGTGCGCGACATCGCCGTGGTGGACACCCCGGTAGACCCCTACGAGTGGTTCACCGCGGCCCAGGCAGCGCCGCACGAGCGGCCGCAGGTGCTGGCCGAAGTGGATGCGGTGCTCATGCGCAAGGACCCGCCCTTCGACAGCGAGTATTTCTACGCCACGCACCTGCTCACCCAGGCCGAGCGTGAAGGCGCTCGCGTCTTCAACAGCCCGCAGGCCCTGCGCGACCACCCGGAAAAGCTCGCCATCCTCGAGTTTCCCGAATTCATCACGCCCACCCTGGTGACCCGCGATGCATCGGACATCCGGCGCTTCCATGCCGAGCACCGCGACATCATCCTCAAGCCGCTGGACGGCATGGGCGGCATGGGCATCTTTCGCGTGCGCGAAGACGGGTTGAACCTGGGCAGCATCACCGAAACCCTCAACCGCCATGGCCAGCAGACGGTGATGGTGCAGCGCTACCTGCCGGCCATCGCCGAAGGCGACAAGCGGGTGCTGGTGATCGGCGGGCAGCCGGTGCCCTACAGCCTGGCGCGCATCCCGCAGGGCGGCGAAGTGCGGGGCAACCTGGCCGCCGGCGGTCGCGGCGAAGCCCGCGAGCTCACCGCGCGCGACCGCGAAATCGCCCAATCCCTGGGCCCCATCCTGGCCGCGCGCGGCCTCTTGCTGGTGGGCTTGGATGTGATTGGTGAGCAGCTTACCGAGATCAATGTCACCAGCCCCACCTGCTTCGCTGAAATCACCGCCCAAACCGGATTCGATGTGGCAGCCTGCTTCATGGACGCCCTGGAGCGGGCCGTGCAGGCGCAGTCCGCTGCCGTTTTTCTCGCATCTGCTGCAGGCCGGAACGCGTAAAAGGGGACTATGCGCGCCCGCCTCACTTCGACCCGTATCCGCCCGTCCAAGCATCGGCGCCTTG
>CAMCTE010000138.1 GCA_945878385.1 Azohydromonas lata NBRC 102462
ACCAGCACGATGTTCGCCGCGCTCGGCGCGCGCTGGGCGTGCGCCCGGTCTACAAGCGGGTGGACACCTGCGCGGCTGAATTTGCCACCCAAACCGCCTACCTGTACAGCTGCTATGAAACGCTGGACGGCGAATGCGAAGCCGAGCCCACCAACAAGAAGAAGATCATGGTGCTCGGCGGTGGCCCCAACCGCATCGGCCAGGGCATCGAGTTCGACTACTGCTGCGTGCACGCCGCACTGGCCATGCGCGAAGACGGTTACGAGACCATCATGGTCAATTGCAACCCGGAAACCGTCTCCACCGACTACGACACCTCCGACCGCCTGTACTTCGAGCCGGTGACGCTCGAAGATGTGCTGGAGATCGTCGACAAGGAAAAGCCCGCTGGCGTGATCGTGCAGTACGGCGGCCAAACCCCCTTGAAGCTGGCGCTCGATCTGGAAGCCAACGGTGTGCCCATCATCGGCACTTCGCCGGATTCCATCGACATCGCCGAAGACCGCGAGCGTTTCCAGAAGTTGTTGCACGAACTGGGCTTGAAGCAGCCGCCCAACCGCACCGCGCGCACCGAAGAAGCGGCGTTGCAACTGGCCCAGGAAATCGGCTACCCCCTCGTGGTGCGCCCGAGTTATGTGCTGGGCGGCCGCGCCATGGAAATCGTGCACGGCGACAAGGACCTCGAACGCTACATGCGCGAAGCCGTGCGGGTGAGCGAGAAGTCCCCGGTGCTGCTCGACCGCTTTCTGGACGACGCCATCGAGGTGGATGTGGACTGCATCTGCGACGGCAGCGATGTGATGATCGGCGGCATCATGGAGCACATCGAGCAGGCCGGCGTGCACTCGGGAGACAGCGCCTGCTCGCTGCCTCCGTATTCGCTGAGCCCTGCGCTGCAGGACGAACTGCGCCGCCAGAGTGCCCTCATGGCCAAGGCCTTGAAGGTGGTGGGCCTGATGAATGTGCAGTTCGCCATCCAAGGCGAGGGCGCCAATGCGGTGGTCTATGTGCTGGAGGTCAACCCCCGCGCATCCCGCACCGTGCCCTATGTGAGCAAGGCCACCGGCCAGAGCCTGGCCAAGGTGGCCGCGCGTTGCATGGCCGGCCAGAAGATTGCCGACCAGAAGGGCCTGGGCGGCCGCGCTCCGCACGAGGTGATCCCGCCGTACTACACGGTCAAGGAGGCGGTGTTCCCCTTCAACAAGTTCCCCGGGGTGGATCCCATCCTTGGGCCGGAAATGCGCTCTACCGGCGAGGTGATGGGGGTGGGCGCCACTTTCGGCGAGGCCATGCTCAAGAGTCAACTCGGCGCGGGCTCGCGCCTGCCCACCAAAGGCACGGTGGTGATCACGGTCAAGGACAACGACAAGGACCGCGCCGCCAAGGTGGCAGCCGATCTTCACGGCATGGGCTTCCAGATCGTGGCCACCAAGGGCACGGCGGCGGCCATCTCGGCCTCGGGCACGCCGGTGAAGGTCGTCAACAAGGTCAAGGACGGCCGCCCCCACATCGCCGACATGATCAAGGGCAGTGAAATCCAACTGGTCTTCACCACGGTTGACGAAACGCGCACCGCCATTGCCGATTCGCGCTACATCCGTACCGCAGCCCTGGCCAACCGGGTGACCTACTACACCACGATGGCCGGTTGCGAGGCGGCCACCGAGGCCATCAAGCACGAGGAAGACCTCACGGTGATGTCGGTGCAGGAACTGCACCGCCAACTCCACTAAACTGAAACCCGAACACACCGCCGCCCCGGGCTTGAAGTACAGGCCGGGCGGCGGTTTTCATTGATGGAGACCCCGATGACGACGATTCCGCTGACCAAGCGTGGTGCCGAAAAGCTCAAGGAAGAGCTGCACCGCCTGAAGACCGTGGAGCGCCATGCCGTGATCCAAGCCATTGCCGAAGCGCGCGCTCAGGGCGACCTGTCGGAAAACGCCGAATACGACGCGGCCAAGGACAAGCAGGGCTTCATCGAAGGCCGGATCCTGGAGCTCGAAGGCAAGCTGGCTGCGGCACAGATCATTGACCCCAGCACGTTGGATGCTGACGGTCGCATCGTGTTCGGCGCCACGGTGGATCTGGAAGACGAAGACAGCGGCGCAAAGGTGACCTACCAGATCGTGGGCGACGACGAAGCCGACCTGAAGTTGGGCCTCATCTCGGTGAGTTCGCCGATATCACGCGCCCTGATCGGCAAGGAAGCGGGCGACGTGGCTGAAGTGCAGGCCCCCGGTGGCAAGCGCAGCTACGAGGTCATCGAGGTGCGCTACCTCTGAGCATCCAGGCGGCCGCCCGACAAAATCTCAGGATCAGGCCTTCTTGGTGCTGGTCTGGCGCTTTTTGGCGCGCTTGATCATGCCGCCGGCAGTCACCCGTTCGTTGCCCATCACGCGCACCTTCTTGACCTGCGGTCGGTGAGTGCCGCTCTTGCTGAACGTGAGGATCTTCACCTCGCGCGGGCCGGACATGCGTTCCTCATCCACCGCCTTCTCTTTGGCCGGCATCGGACGCCACAACACCAGCAGCTTGCCGATGTGTTGGATGGGCGCGGCCGAGAGGCTGTCGGACAATTCGACCAAAGCGGCCTCGCGGGCGCTGCGGTCGTCGCTGAACACGCGGATCTTGATGAGGCCGTGGGCCTTGAGGGCCGCGTCCACCTCTTTGCGTACCGCGGCCGTCAGGCCCTCGGAGCCGATCATCACAACCGGATCGAGGTGGTGGGCGGCGGCACGGTGCTCCTTGCGCTGAGCGGGCGTGAGTTGAATCGCGGGCATTCCAGCATTATCGGTGCACCATGAAGATCAAGACCAAGAGCAAGAAAGTCAACAAGGCCTGGCTGGCCGACCACATCAACGATCCCTATGTGAAGATGGCGCAGCGGGAGGGCTATCGCTCGCGCGCCGCCTACAAGCTCAAGGAGATCGACGAGGAACTGCAGCTCATTCGCCCGGGCCAGGTGGTGGTCGACCTGGGGGCCACGCCCGGCGCCTGGAGCCAATACCTGCGCCGGCGCTTTGCGCCCAGGGAACTGGGGACCGGCGGGGCGGCCGTAGGCGAGCTCAACGGCACCATCATTGCGCTGGACATCCTGCCATTCGAGCCCATCGAGGGCGTGCGCTTCCTGCAGGGTGACTTCCGCGAAGAGGCCATGCTTCGCGAACTGGAAGCGGCGCTGGAAGGGCGTGCGGTGGACCTGGTGGTCTCGGACATGGCCCCCAATCTGTCGGGTATCGAATCATCCGATTCGGCCCGCATCGCGCACCTGATCGAGCTGGCCATCGAGTTTTGCCAGGTGCACCTCAAGCCCGACGGTGCCTTGGTGTGCAAGGCCTTCCACGGCAGCGGCTACAGCCAGTTGGTCGAGCATTTCAAGCAAAATTTCCGCATCGTGAAAAAGATCAAGCCCAAGGCCTCCCGTGACCGCTCTTCGGAAACCTTTCTGGTCGGCTTGCATCCAAGAAAAGACGCGGCGTGATGAGACCCTGTTGCGTCCGGGGTGTGTGGTCAAGCGTACACAGGGCTTGACTCTCCTAGAATCAGGCGCATATTGAGGGTTGGGGAACCGCATCCGGTTCTCGCCCAAGGAGCTCAGGTGAACAATCAATGGTTTTCGAAGGTGGCTGTCTGGCTGGTGATCGCCCTGGTGCTGTTCACCGTGTTCAAGCAGTTCGACCGCAGCGTGGGCTCCGGCAACACCATCGCCTATTCAGATTTCCTGGATGAAGTGCGCGCCAAGCGCATTCGTCAGGTCACGCTGCAAGAGGGCAATGGCAGCACCGAAATCATCGCCATCACGCACGACGACCGCCGCATCCGCAGCAACGCCACCTACCTCGACCGCGGGCTGGTGGGCGACCTCATCAACAACGGCGTCAAGTTCGATGTGAAGCCCCGCGAGGAGCCCTCGCTGCTGATGAGCCTGCTCGTGTCCTGGGGCCCCATGCTGCTGTTGATCGGCGTATGGGTGTACTTCATGCGCCAGATGCAGGGTGGCGGCAAGGGTGGAGCCTTCAGCTTCGGCAAGTCCAAGGCCCGCATGCTCGATGAGGCCAACAACTCCACCACATTTGCCGATGTGGCCGGTTGCGACGAAGCCAAGGAAGAGGTCAAGGAACTGGTCGACTTCCTGAAGGACCCGCAAAAGTTCCAGAAGCTCGGCGGCCGCATCCCGCGCGGCGTGCTGCTGGTGGGCCCCCCGGGCACTGGCAAGACCCTCTTGGCCAAGGCGATTGCCGGCGAAGCCAAGGTGCCGTTCTTCAGCATTTCCGGCTCTGACTTCGTTGAGATGTTCGTCGGCGTGGGCGCAGCCCGCGTGCGCGACATGTTCGAGCAGGCCAAGAAGAGCGCGCCTTGCATCATCTTCGTTGATGAAATCGACGCCGTGGGCCGCCACCGTGGTGCGGGCCTGGGCGGTGGCAACGACGAGCGCGAGCAAACCCTCAACCAGATGCTGGTGGAGATGGATGGTTTCGAAACCAACCTGGGCGTGATCGTCATGGCCGCCACCAACCGGCCCGACATCCTCGACCCGGCCCTGTTGCGCCCGGGCCGCTTCGACCGACAGGTGTATGTCACGCTGCCCGATGTGCGCGGCCGCGAGCAAATTCTGAATGTGCACATGCGCAAGGTGCCGGTGGGGCAGGACATCAAGGCCGACATCCTGGCCCGTGGCACGCCCGGCTTCTCGGGCGCCGACCTGGCCAACCTGGTCAACGAGGCGGCCCTCTTCGCTGCTCGGCGAAGTGGTCGTGTGGTGGAGATGGTCGACTTCGAGAAGGCCAAGGACAAGATCATGATGGGCCCCGAGCGCAAGTCCATGGTCATGCCCGAGGAAGAGCGCAAGAACACCGCCTACCACGAGGCCGGCCATGCCCTGGTGGCGCGCCTGATGCCCAAGACCGACCCGGTCCACAAGGTCACCGTCATCCCGCGTGGCCGCGCCTTGGGCGTGACGATGCAACTGCCTGAGGGCGACCGGTACAGCATGGACAAGGGGCGCATGCTTTCCACCATCAGTGTGCTGTTTGGCGGGCGCATCGCGGAAGAGGTCTTCATGGACCAGATGACCACCGGTGCCAGCAACGACTTCGAGCGCGCCACGCAGATTGCGCGCGATATGGTCACCCGCTACGGCATGACCGAAGAGCTCGGCCCCATGGTCTATGCGGAAAACGAAGGCGAGGTGTTCCTGGGCCGTTCGGTGACCAAGACCACCAACATGTCTGAGGCCACGATGCAGAAGGTGGACCGCGAGGTGCGCCGCATCATCGACGAGCAGTACGCCACTGCGCGCAAGCTCATCGAAGACAACCAGGACAAGATGCACGCGATGGCCAAGGCCTTGTTGGAATGGGAGACCATCGACGCCGAGCAGATCGACGACATCATGGAAGGCAAGCCGCCTCGTCCTCCGAAGGATTGGACGCCCACCAACCGCGGCGGTACGCCTCCTTCGGCGCCCACCGTCAGCCCGGGCGAAGCCACCGCTACGGCTTGAGCGTGATGCGGCACACGGAACAACGGGGCCAATCGGCCCCGTTTTCCTTCTGGCGGGCCGGCCGCTTTGACCTGCCCCTGGGCGAACCGCTCGTCATGGGCATCGTCAATGTGACGCCCGACTCGTTTTCCGACGGCGGGCAGCACGACGCGCCCCAAGTCGCCGTGGCCCATGCACGCCAACTCCTGGACGAGGGCGCCCACCTGCTGGACATTGGCGGTGAAAGCACCCGCCCCGGTGCCGCAGCGGTTTCGCCTGAAGACGAGTGGCGCCGCATCGAGCCCGTCCTGCGCGCCGTCATCCCCTGGGGCGTGCCGGTGTCGGTTGACACGCGGCGCACGGTGGTGATGGCGCAGGCCCTGGCGCTGGGCGTCGACATCATCAACGACGTGCAGGCCTTGCAGGCCGAAGGTGCACTGGCCCTGTTGGCGCAGCATCCGCGCGCGGGCGTGTGCCTGATGCACATGCGCGGTGAACCGGATTCCATGCAGCAACAGACCGGCTATGCCGGTGATGTCGTGCACGAAGTCACCCGGTGGCTCGCTGCCCGCGCAGCCGCCGTGCGCTCAGCAGGGGTTGCAGCCAATCGCATCCTGCTGGACCCGGGCATCGGATTCGCCAAGACGCCTGAGCAAAATCTGGCACTGCTGCAACGCCAGGCAGAATTGGCCGCGGCGGGTTACCCCTTGCTCATCGGCTGGTCGCGCAAGAGCACCCTGGGCCTCATCACCGGCCGTCCCGCCCCCCAGCGCCAACATGCCAGCGTGACCGCGGCGCTGTTGGCCGCTCAAGCGGGCGCGGCGGTCCTGCGTGTGCACGATGTCGCAGCCACGGTGGATGCACTGCGCGTGTGGCAGGCCGTGCGCACTGCCAGTGTGCCGCCGCCCGCGCGACAATAGTGGGCTTTCCCTCGCAGCAAACCGCAAACCGCAGACGGAGACTCCAATACCATGAGCCGACGCTATTTCGGCACCGACGGCATTCGCGGCGCCGTGGGCCTGGCGCCCATCACGCCGGATTTCATGCTGCGCCTGGGCCACGCCGTGGGCCGCGTCCTGCGCCGCCATTCGCCTCGGGCCAGTGTGCTCATCGGCAAGGACACCCGCGTGTCGGGCTACATGATCGAAAGTGCGCTGGAGGCCGGCTTCAATTCGGCCGGGGTGGATGTTCTGCTGACCGGGCCACTGCCCACGCCTGGCGTGGCCTACCTCACCCGTGCCCTGCGCCAGAACTTGGGTGTGGTCATCAGCGCGTCCCACAACCCCTATGGGGACAACGGCATCAAGTTCTTTTCCGCCGAAGGTGCGAAGTTGCCTGACGCTTGGGAGCTCGAAGTTGAGGCTGCCCTCGAAGAGGCCCCCCAGTGGGTGGATTCAGCTGCACTGGGCCGGGCCCGCCGGGTGGACGATGCCGCAGGCCGCTACATCGAGTTTTGCAAGAGCACGGTGCCCGACAGTTTGACCCTGAAGGGCCTCAAGGTGGTGGTCGATGCCGCCCATGGCGCGGCCTACCATGTGGCGCCCGATGTCTTTCACGAGTTGGGTGCGCAGGTCGTGCGCATCGGCTGCGCGCCTGACGGCCGCAACATCAATGCGGGTGTCGGGGCCACCGCACCGCAGGCCCTGGTGGCGGCAGTGGCCGAACACCAGGCCGACCTGGGTGTGGCGCTGGATGGCGACGCCGACCGGCTGCAGATGGTCGATGGGCAGGGACGCCTGTACAGCGGCGACGAGCTGCTGTACCTGTTGGCACTGG
>CAMCTE010000139.1 GCA_945878385.1 Azohydromonas lata NBRC 102462
GCCATGAGGTCGGGCGGTACCGCGGGAACCGTGTTTTCAATTTTTGACTGCACCGGCATCAAGGCCTGCTCCACCGACTCATTCATCATTGATCCTGCACACGGGTCCAAAACTGGGAAAACGACCGGCAGCGCCGACCGGGGTCGGCCCAGATGCGCGGCACCGACTCGCCCTGGCCTGGCAACAGCCACGAACGCAGGTGCGGGTCGGCCACGGTGCGGGCACTCGCGGGTGGCGCGCCTTCGCACCACACGATGCGCTCGGTGTGCTCGCGCATCAGGGCCATCACCCAGTGCCAGCGGCGCTCGCTCCAAGCCCAGCGGCTGTGGAAGCTGGCCGCGAACACGCCCACCACCGGACGGCTGGTGTCTGGCGGGGCGCGCAGGTTCCAGGGATGGATCAACCAGGCACCGTCGAGGTCGCCGGCCTTGGCGGTGGGCAACTCAAAGGTGGGGCGGTTCAGCAGGGGTGGCTCAGCGCATGCGCCAGCGGCTGCCGCACGCCCTGGCCGTTCCAACCGCTTGCCACTGCGCGCCACATCCTCCAAAGCCTCGTAGGACGCATCGATCACCGTGCCGCGCGAATGCCAATTCGACGGCGCGAACTTCTCGACATTGCCCGCATTGAAGAGGTAGGGCTTGTGCGAACCGGTGCCCGCCACCCACTGCCAGCTCAGGTGGTTGCTGGCCAGGTCACCATCAAGCAAGTGCCCATAGAGCCAATCGGCACCCGCTCGCCAGTGCACTTTGCGCAGGTGCACCACATAGGAAGCCAGCCACATGCGGGCATGGTTGTGCAGGTAGCCGGTGGTGTAGAGCTCGTGCACCGCCTCGTCGATGGCCGGCACACCTGTGCGGCCCTGGCGGATGTCATCGGGCAGTACCCGGGCATAGCTGCTCTCGGGCATCGGCCCGTCGTGCAGCGAGGCAAAGATGCCCTTGCCCTCGTGCTGCCACACGTGGTGGAAGTATTCACGCCAGGCCAGTTCATTGATGAACTTGTGGTCAGGCGGCAGCGCCCGCTCCTTGGCATCGCGCGCGCGCTCGCCCTCCTGCACCGTTTCGAGCACCTGCGGCAGTGTGAGCACACCGTGGGTGATGTAGGGCGACAAGCGCGTCACCGCACCTTCGAGGTGGTTGCGGCTGCGCGCGTAATCGTGCGCGCGCACGGCCTGCAGGCGCAACAGCGCAGCCTGCGCGGTAGGCTCCAGCACGGCCAAAGGCTCTGCAATGGTGTTCATGAATGTGGGGCGTGATGACAAGCCCGGCATCATGGCGATTTGCAGATTCCCCTGCAGGCAGTCGGCCACCCAGGGCATTGCAGGGTGGAATGCAGCCCGGAAAAGAAAAAGGCGCCGGGGCGCGGCGCCTTTTTCAGGTGGGGCTGAATCGGATCAGCGCACCACGGCGATCTGCTCGCGCTTGTCGGCCTTGTAGGTGTAGAGCGTGAGCGCACCGTTCTTGATGTCGCCCTTCTCGTCGAAGGCGATGGTGCCGGTCACGCCCTTGTAGCCCTCGGTCTTGGCCAGGGCCGGTAGGTACTTGGCCGGCTCTGTGGAATTGGCCTTGACCATGGCGTCGGCCATCACCATCACCGCGTCGTACACATAGGGCGCGTAGATCTGCACATCGGCATTGAACTTGGCCTTGAACTTGGTGGCGAACTCGGTCATGGCCGTCTTGGCCTCACCTTCCACACCACCGGCCTCTGCGCACACCACCTGGCCATCGGCCATGGAGCCAGCGGCCAGCTTGGGCAGCTCACTGCTGCAAATGCCGTCGCCACCCATCAGCTTGGCGTTGATGCCCAACTGCTTCATCTGGCGCAGCATCGGGCCGGCCACGGCGTCCATGCCGCCAAAGAACACCACATCGGGCTTCTTGGCCTTCAGGGCGGTCAAGATGGCGGTGAAGTCGGTGGCCTTGTCGTTGGTGAACTGGCGGTCCACCACCTTGCCGCCGGCGGCTTCCACGCCCTTGGCGAATTCATCGGCCACACCCTGACCATAGGCGGTGCGGTCGTCCACCACGGCGATGCTCTTGCCCTTGAGTTCGGTCACGGCGTACTTGCCCAGCGTGCCGCCCAGGTGCACATCGTCTGCCACATTGCGGAAAGCGGTGTTGAAGCCTTGACGGGTGTACTTGGGGTTGGTGGCCGAGGGGCTGATCTGGGGAATGCCGGCGTCGTTGTAGATCTTGGACGCGGGGATGGTGGTGCCCGAGTTCAGATGGCCGATCACGCCCGACACCTTGCTGTCCACCAGCTTTTGCGCGGCGGCCGTGCCCTGCTTGGGGTCGGCCGCGTCGTCTTCGGCCAGCAACTCGAACTTCACCTTCTTGCCGTCGATCATCAGGCCCTTGGCGTTCAGATCGTCAATGGCCATGCGCGCGCCGTTTTCGTTGTCCTTGCCCAGGTGCGCGATGGCGCCGCTGGTCGGGCCCACATGGCCAATCTTCACCACCACTTCGGCCGCAGCGGGCGCGGCCGCGGGGGCTGCCGCTTCCTTCTTGCCGCAAGCCGCCAGGGCCGCCACGGCGGTCACCGCCAACACCAGGTTCCACTTCTTGTTCATACGCTGAACGCTCCTTGTCAAGATCAGGGGTTGAGGAAGAAAGAAAGTCCAAGAATTCTCAAGCCTACTCGCCCAGGTACGCCGCCCGCACGCGCGGGTCGTGCAGCAGCTCACCGGCCGGTCCGCTCATCGTCATTTCACCAGAGTCCATCACATAGGCCCGGTCGGCCACCGCAAGCGCTCGGCTGGCATTCTGCTCCACCAGCAGCACCGTGGTGCCCTGCCGGTGGATGGCCTGCACCACCTCAAAGATCTTGTCCACCATGATGGGCGACAGGCCCATCGAGGGCTCGTCCAGCAGCAGCAGGCGCGGGCGGGCCATCAGGGCCCGGCCCATGGCCAGCATCTGTTGCTCGCCACCTGAAAGCGTACCGGCCAACTGGGCCTGGCGCTCCTGCAGGCGCGGAAAAAGGCTGAACACATGGTCCAAGTCCTCTTGAACACCGGCGTCGTCGCGCAGGTAGGCGCCCATCTGCAGGTTCTCCAGGATGGTCATGCGGGTGAAGGTGCCGCGTCCCTCGGGCACCATCACCAGGCCCTGCGCCACCAAGTCCCATGAACCCAAGCCGGCCGTCGGTGCACCGGCGTATTGGATGCGCCCGCTGTTCGGGGTCAGCATCGCGGTCAGGGCCTTGAGCGTGGTGGTTTTGCCCGCGCCATTGGCGCCGATCAGGCTGACCAGCTCACCCGAGCGCACTTCCAGGCTCACGCCCTTGACGGCCTGGATACCGCCGTAGGAAACCCGCAGGTCCTGCACGCGCAGCAGCACTTCGGCGTCACGCATGGTGCCCTGCCCCCAGGTAGGCCTCAATCACCTGCGCATTGCGCTGAACCTCGGCCGGTGTGCCCTGTGCAATCACCTTGCCGTAGTCCAGCACCGTCACCGCGTCGCACAGGCCCATCACCAACTTCACATCGTGCTCGATCAGCAGCACCGTGCGGCCGTCGGCCCGGATGCGCTCGATCAATTCGCGCAGCACCACTTTCTCGGTGGCGTTCATGCCGGCGGCCGGTTCGTCCAGCGCCAACAGCTGCGGGTCGGTGGCCAGCGCGCGGGCAATTTCCAGGCGACGTTGGTCGCCATACGACAAGGTGCGGGCGCGGTAGTCGGCGTACCGTTCGATGCCCACATAGGCCAGCAGTTCGCGAGCACGCTGCGCGATGTCGGCCTCTTCGCGCCGGAAAGCCGGCGTGCGCAGCACCGCACCCAGCAGGCCCGAAGTGGTGCGCACATGGCGCCCCACCATCACATTTTCCAGGGCGGTCATGTCCGGGAACAGGCGGATGTTCTGAAAGGTGCGGGCGATGCCTGCGCGCGCCACCTCGTGCACCGCACTGGGCTTGTAGGGTTGACCGCCCAACTCAAAGGTGCCGGCATCGGGCACATACAGCCCAGTGATCACATTGAAGAAGGTGGTCTTGCCCGCGCCATTGGGCCCGATGAGCCCGGCCACCTGGCCGCGATCAATGCGCAGGTTCACTTCGCTGAGCGCCTGCAGGCCACCGAAGCGCTTGCTGGCGCCACGCACCTGCAGCACCACCTCGCGGGCTGCGCTCATGATCGGCCTCCGGCCGGCGGCGCGTCCAGGGCCGAGCGACCATGTTCTGGCGTGGGCCAAAGGCCGCGCGGGCGCAGCAGCATCACCGCAATCATCGCCAGTGCAATCAGCAGTTGGCGCAGGATGGCTGCATCAATCCGCCCGCCGGTCATGTTCTGGATGTCGCCGGCCACATAACGCAGCACCTCCGGCAGGGCCGCCAACAGCAGGGCACCCAGGATCACGCCCGGCAAATGACCCAGCCCGCCCAGCACCACCATGGCCACGATCATCACCGACTCCATCAGGCTGAAGGACTCGGGCGACACGAAGCCCTGGAAGGACGCGAACATCGCGCCGCTCACACCGCCGAAGGTGGCCCCCATGCCGAAGGCCAGCAGCTTCATGTTGCGGGTGTTGATGCCCATGGCCCGCGCGGCAATCTCGTCTTCGCGAATGGCCATCCAGGCGCGCCCAATGCGGGAATCTTCGAGGCGCCGGCAAATCACCACACTGGCCACCACCAGCACCAGGAAAAGCCAGTAGTACAGCGTCACCGACGCCACGCGCAGGTCGCCCCAGGGCATGGCAATGTCCAACGGTTTGCCCAAGCTCAGCCCAAAAATCGTCACCGGGTCGATACGGTCCAGCCCACGCGGGCCGTTGGTGAGGTTGACCGGATGTTCCAGGTTGTTCATGAACACCCGGATGATTTCGCCGAAGCCCAGCGTGACGATGGCCAGGTAGTCGCCACGCAGCTTGAGCACCGGTGTGCCCAGCAACACGCCGGCCATGGCCGCCAGCAGCGCGGCCAACGGAATGACCACCCAGATCGGCGTGTGCACGCCCTGCGGAAAGTAGTGTGCGAACCAGGCGAACTGTTCCGCCAGGTGCGGCGAAGTCAGCAGCGCCACCATGTAGGCGCCTACCGCATAGAAGGCCACGAAGCCCAGGTCGAGCAGGCCCGCATAGCCCACCACGATGTTCAGGCCCAGGGCCAGCAGCACGTACAGCAAGGCCGTGGCCATGATGCGCACCCAACCCGAGCCGATCTGCTGCACCAGCAGGGGCAGCACCACCAGGGCCACCGCCGCCAAGGCGAAGACCAGCATCTGCGAACGGGGGGACTTCAACAGCGTCACGGCGTCACCTTCCCATGCCTGCCATCACGCCCGGTCTGCCACCCGCTCACCCAGGAGGCCTGAAGGCCTCAAGGTGAGCACCACAATGAGTGCGGCAAACGCAAAGATGTCCACATAGTGGCTGCCCAGCACACCGCCGGTGAGTTCGCCCAGGTAGCCCGCGCCGATGGCCTCCAGCAGCCCCAACAGCAGCCCCCCCACCACCGCGCCGCCCAGGTTGCCGATGCCGCCCAACACGGCGGCGGTGAAGGCTTTGAGCCCCGGCAGGAATCCCATGGTGTGCTGCACCGTGCCGTAGTTGGCTGCCCACATCACGCCGGCCAGGGCGGCCAGGGCTGCACCGATGATGAAGGTGGTGGAGATGACCGCATCGGGCCGCACGCCCATGAGCGCGGCCACGCGGGGGTTCTCGGCCGTGGCGCGCATGGCGCGGCCCAGCCGGGTGCGGTTCACCAGATACATCAGGCCGGCCAGGGTGACCGCGGTGACGGCCAGGATCAGCACCTGCGTGACCGAGATGACGGCCCCACCGATGTGAAAGGGTTCGACCGGCAGCAGTTGCGGGTACGGCTTGGGGTTGGGCTTCCAAACAATCATGGCCAGGGTCTGCAGCAGCAGGCTCATACCCATGGCCGTGATCAGCGGGGCCAGGCGCGGGGCGCTGCGCAGCGGCCGGTAGGCCAGCTTTTCAATGCCGTAGTTCAGGGTGCAGCACACCAGCACCGCAATCGGCAGCGAAATCAGCATCAGCACCCAGCCCGGCAGGCCCGTGCCGCCCAGGGCAGTGACCACCGACCAACTCACCAGGGCGCCCACCATCAGCACCTCGCCGTGCGCGAAGTTGATGAGGTTGATGATGCCGTAGACCATCGTGTAGCCCAGGGCCACCAGGGCATACATGCTGCCCAGCACAAGGCCATTGATGATCTGCTGGATGAGGGTGTCCATCTGCCTGAGCACTGCGCTGCCCAATCGGTGGGCGGGCCGCGCAGCCTGTGCGTGGTTGGCACCAAGGGTGCGATGGGGCCGAATTAGACACCAGGGCGAGGCCCCAACACCGCACGGGGCTTCCCGGTCCTTGAATGGGGGGGTGGCGCATGCAACCGACAGATCGCTACGATAAGACTCATGAACCTGAGCAAACGACAACTCCTGCGCTGCGGCTGCGGACTGCCTCTGATGGCCGGCATGGCTGCACTGGGCGGCTGCGCTTCCGTGGACACTTCCTCGGCCCCTTCCCCGACCTCTTCCCAGGCCCGGTTGCACAAGGGTGCGGCATCTGAACCCGCACGGCGGCTGCATGACATCTTCGCCCGCCATTGGGAAGCCCAGGCCCGCTTGGCGCCGGAATGGGGCACCTTCCGGGGCGACCACCGCTATGGCGGCGAACTGGCCCAGGTGGGCCCCGAGGCCGAAGCGCGACGCCGGCAACTGACCGAAGGATTCCTGCAGGAGGCGCGAGCCCTCCCGGCCGATGCCCTGGACGCCAAGGACCGGCTTTCGCGCCAGATGTTCCTGCAAAACCTGCAGCAGCAGCTGAACCTGTCCCGCTTCGAGGGCTACCGCAGCATGAACCTGGGCGCCCTGCGCGGGCCCCACACCTTGATGTCGGGCCTGCTGCAGCAGCAGCCGGTGGACACGGCCGAGCAGCGCGAGCAGCTGATCGCACGGCTGGCGCAGCATCCGCGCCGCATCGACCAGGAGATCGCGCAACTGCTGCGCGCACGCGACCTGGGCTGGGTATCGGCGCGGTCGGTGCTCGAACGGGTGCTGGCGCAACTCGATGGGCAGATCCGCGCCGATGTGGCGCGCGGGCCCTTCATGGAGCCCTGGCGCCGCCTGCCCAAGGCGGTGGGCGCAGCCGAAGCGGCACGGTGGCGCGAGCGCGGCGAGGCGGCCGTTCGGCGGGATGTCATCCCTGCGCTGCAAAAGCTG
>CAMCTE010000140.1 GCA_945878385.1 Azohydromonas lata NBRC 102462
TGCAGGACACGCGGCCGCGCACCAGAGACAACAAGGCCTGCGCATGCGCGTCACTGTCGTTGACACCATCGAGCATGCAGTACTCGAAGGTGATGAAGTCACGCGGTGCTGCAGCCAAATAGCGCTTGCAGGCCGTCAACAGTTCCTGCAACGGGTACTTGCGATTGATGGGCACCAGGTCGTCGCGCAGGGTGTCATCGGGCGCGTGCAGGCTCACCGCGAGCGCCACCGGGCAGTCGGTCATCAGCCGTTCGATCATCGGCACCACGCCCGAGGTGCTGACCGTCACCCGGCGACGCGACAGCCCGTAGCCGTGGTCGTCCAGCATCGCCCGCAATGCAGGCACCAAGGCACCATAGTTCTGCAGCGGCTCCCCCATGCCCATCATCACCACATTGGTGACCGCGCGCTCGCCGTCGGGCAACTGAAGCCGCCGACGCAGCTGATGCTCGGCGTACCACAGCTGCGCCAGGATCTCTCCCGTGGTCAGATTGCGGCTGAAACCCTGATGCCCCGTCGAGCAGAAACGGCATCCCACCGCACAGCCCGCCTGCGAAGACACACACAGCGTGCCGCGGTCGTCCTCCGGGATGAACACGGTTTCCACCGCATTGCCACCGCCCACGTCGAACAGCCATTTCACGGTGCCGTCGCGGGACACCTGCTCGCTGATCACCTGCAGCGGCGCGACCTGCGCAAAACCTACAAGCTTTTGGCGCAAGGACTTCGCCAGATCGGACATCTGCTCGAAATCCGCCACACCGCGCTGGTGGATCCAACGGAACAGTTGCGTGGCGCGAAAGGGCTTCTCACCCTGCTCGACGCACCAGCGGGTCAGCCCATCACGGTCAAAGTCGAGCAGGTTGATCATGGATGTCCGGGCGCGCTCGGGCTGCGTGCAACGCAGCCCTTGCGGTACCTCAGCGGCTGTACACGTTCATGCCGGGGAAGAAGAACGCCACTTCCACTGCGGCGGTTTCGGGTGCGGCCGAGCCGTGCACGGCGTTGGCGTCGATGCTGTCGGCGAAGTCCGCACGAATGGTGCCCTTCTCGGCCTTCTTGGGGTCGGTGGCGCCCATGAGTTCGCGGTTCTTGGCGATGGCATTCTCGCCTTCCAGGGCCTGGATCATCACCGGGCCGGAAATCATGAAGTCCACCAGATCCTTGAAGAAGGGCCGTGCCTTGTGCACTGCATAGAAGGCCTCGGCCTCACCGCGCGAGAGGTGAGCCATCTTGGCGGCCACGACCTTCAGGCCTGCGCCCTCAAAGCGTGCGTAGATCTGTCCGATCACGTTCTTGGCCACAGCGTCGGGCTTGATGATGGACAGGGTGCGTTCGATAGCCATTTTTCTTCTCCGGGTAGGAATTGAGCAAAGTTTTAGATTTTAGATCAGCGGCGAAAACGCAAGGCCGGGCGCGGTTGCACACCCAAAACGCCAGGCGGTTTCAGCGCCCACGGCGGCCGCGGCCGGGTTTGCCACTGCGCCCCAGCGCCGCATCGGCGCCGATGTAGCCCACCGCGGTGCGCATCGGGTCGGGTTGAGCCGCGCCTTTGCCGGAGCCGCCGCTGCCCGCTCCCCCCTGGCCACCGTGGGCGCCCGGGCCGCCCGATCGGGCCGGGCGTCCGGACCCCGGCCCGCCCGCAGGCTTGCCCTTTCCACGCCCGCCGCCACCTGTTTTCGGGCCACCCCGGTCCTGGCCAGACCCCTGGCCCGCGCCGCGCGGGCCGTTGGCCGAGCGGCCGCGCCCGGGTCGCCCGGCGCCACCTGCACCACCGCCACCCCCCTTGCCCGCGAATCGACGGTCAAAGGTCTGTTGCAGTGGATTGGGAATCGGTCCCTCATCGTCGCGGTGGTCCTCGGGCGGGTCGTCTCGATCATCGGCACGGCGCGACTCCTGCAGCGCCCTCTTGTCGTAAGTCTGCTGCAGCGGGTTCGGAATCGGACCATCTTCGCCGTACTCGCGCCGCGGCTTGCGTTGCGCCTCTTTCAGCGCGCGCTGATCGAAAGTCTGTTGCAAAGGATTGGGAATGGGGTCGTCCTCGCCATACTCCCGCTTGGGCCGGCGCTGAAGCTCCTTGAAAGCGCGCTTGTCGTAGGTCTGCTGCAGCGGGTTGGGGATCGGCCCCTCCTCGGAACGCTCGCGGCGCTCGCGGCGCGGCGGGCGGTCCTGCGGCGGTCGATCGGGCATGCGGTCAGCCGAACGGTCGGGGCCACGGCCCGCGCCGCGCTCTCGCGGGCCCTTGGCCTGAACGCCGTCTCGCGGCTTGCCGTCCCGCGACTGGCCGTCTCGCGATTGGCCGTCTCGTGATTGGCCGCGCCCACGGTCATTGGAGCGACCCCGAACGCCCGTGAGTTGCTGCAGTTGCACCACATCCCGCTCATCGAGGTCCACCCATGCGCCTCGCTTGAGCCCGCGCGGCAGCACCACACAGCCGTAGCGGATGCGGATCAGGCGGCTGACCGTCAGGCCCACGGCGTCGAACAGACGCCGCACCTCGCGGTTGCGCCCTTCGTTGAGCACCACGCGGTACCAATGGTTGACCCCTTCACCGCCACCATCCTCGATGCTGATGAATGCAGCCGTCTGGCCTTCGATTTCCACACCCTGCACCAGCCGCTCTCGGGATTCCTCGTCGAGCCGACCCAAAACCCGCACGGCATATTCGCGCTCCACGCCGAAACGCGGGTGCATCAGTTGATTGGCCAGTTCGCCCGAATTGGTGAACAACAACAAGCCTTCGGTGTTGAGGTCCAGTCGGCCCACCGATTGCCACTTGCCCTGCGGCAGGCGCGGCAGCCGCCGGAATACCGTTGGGCGCTGCTGGGGGTCGTCGTGCGTGACCACTTCGCCCACCGGCTTGTGATACGCCAATACCCGGGGACGCCCCTGCCGCAGCCGAATGCGGGCAGGCTTGCCATCAATCTGCACGCGGTCCCCGTGGCTGATGCGCTGGCCGGTGTGGGCCACCTCGCCATTGACCGTCACTCGGCCCGCTTCGATCATGGCTTCGAGGTCTCGCCTGGAACCCAAACCCGACTGGGCCAACACCTTGTGCAACTTGGGCGCGTCCGGGTCGGGCGCCAGCACACGGCGATGTTCCAGCCCCTCATCGGCTTCCTGCGCGACTCCCGCTTCCCCCCTCTCGCTGCCGTCTTCGCTCTCCAGAGCAGAACGGTCAGAGGCGCCCGCCTCGTGCACATGCCGGTCCGGTTCCGAATGGGAATCGGTTTCAGGTCCCCCATCGGGCTCGGCACCGTGTGCATGCTCAGAAGTGCCGCCGGGGCTATCCGGCACACCCGCCCCATCGCCCAGCCCTTCAGGCACCTGTGCTTCGGCCAGTGCGTCGTAGGCCCCGGAAATCACCTCGCCAAACAGGGCCGCGGCCACCTCGCGTACGGCCGGGTCCAATGGAACAGCCTCCAACCTTGGGCGCGTGTGCTCATTCGGCCGGCCCTCCAGCGTCGAATCGGCCCCAACCGCCTGCGCCTCCCCGCCACGCTTGCCGCGGCTGCGGCGGCGTCTGCGGTTCTTGCCTGCACCGGCCGCAGAATCGCCCTCTTGTACACCGGACGCCTGTGGGGCGGAGTTCGCATCATCACCACCGGGCTCTTGGATCGGTTCGTCGGGCATGTCGTTCATGTGTGGGTGGGTTCGGTGGGAGAGTCAGGCGGGGCCGGTGCGGGTTCACCGCCGACCGGTACGGGTTCACTGTCGGCCAGCGCCGTGCGGGGGGCGTCCGGTGTTTCGCTGTCGGCCGCATCAGCCTGAGCGTTGTCCAAAGGCAGCAGCGCCTGCTCGGCGCCGCTGAGCAAGTCTTCATCAGGGGCCGGCAGCGCCCGTGCAATGGCCGGTCCATCCAGCATCGGAAGGTCGCGCAATCCACCCAATCCCAAGTCATCCAGAAACTGGCGGGTGGTTGCATAGAGCGCAGGTCGGCCCGGCGCCTCGCGGTGGCCGATCACTTCGATCCAACCGCGGTCCTCCAACTGTTTGACGATGGGCGTGGCCACCGTCACCCCGCGGATGTCCTCGATGTCGCCACGAGTGACCGGTTGGCGGTAGGCGATGATGGCCAAGGTCTCCATCACGGCGCGGGAATAGCGCGGCGGCTTTTCCGGGTGCAGCCTGTCCAGGAAATGGCGCATATCGGCTCGGCTCTGGAACCGCCAACCCGAGGCCAATTCCACCAGTTCCACGCCGCGGCCCGCCCATTCCTGTTGCAGGGACTCCAGCAATTCACGGATTTGAGGGGACTCGAGCTGTTCTTCAAACAGGGCCTTCATGTCGCGCAACGCCATCGGTTGCGATGCACACAGGAGCGCCGTCTCGAGTACCCGTTTGGCTTCGGATGTTTCCATGTCGAGAAGTCCGCGTCAAAGCGGACAGGCCATCAGGATGGGGCCGCGCCGACAAAGCGCTGGCATTGGATCGGGGACAGGGGCGGTTGCAGGGCGGGGCCGCATGGGCTGGGGGCCACCGCGTGGTGCCCACACTGCGCGCAGGCAACGCGCGTCGCGCCTTCACCCGACCCCATCAACCGGCAGCGCACGTGCTCGCCCGGCGCCGGCAATTGCCCGATTCTAACCGACCGGAGCCACCTGGCTCCAGGCCGCTTGCAGGTCGGGCGGCAGGCCGGCCTCCACGAAGAGTTCCTGCCCGGTCGCCGGGTGAACCAGAGCCAGCCGCCACGCGTGCAGGGCCTGCCGCGTCATGCCCAAGGCCGGTACACCCCCATACAGAACATCCGCCACCAAAGGATGCCCCAGGTGGGCCATGTGAACACGAATCTGGTGGGTACGGCCCGTGTGCAGATGGCACTCCACGGCCGTATGGCCGCTGGGTGAGCGTGCCAGCACCCGAACCGTTGTCCTGGAGGGTTTGCCCGAGGCCAGAACGCCCATGCGGATACGCGACCGGGGATCTCGTCCCAGCGGTGCTTGCACATCCTGCTCATCCAAGCGCAGATGCCGCTGCGCGATGGCTCTGTACACACGCTGCACTTCGCGCGCAGCGATAGCGCGCACCAAGGACTGCATCGTGGGCAGGGTCTTGGCCACCACCATGACCCCGGAAGTGTCCATATCCAACCGGTGGACGATGCCCGCCCGCGGCAAGGCGGCAGCCCCAGAGTGGTGGGCCAAAAGTCCATTGAGCAGGGTCCCGCTCCAATGGCCCGGTGCCGGGTGCACCACCAGGCCGGCGGGTTTGTCCACGATCAGCAGATGTTCGTCCTCGAACAGGACGACCAGGGACATGGGCTCCGCACGAAAAGCCTGGGCCTGTGCGGTGGGCAGCAGTTGCACAGCCACCCGTTGCCCCAAGCGGAGTTTGCGCGAGGCCGCCGAGGCCACGGCGCCGTCCACCGTCACGCACTCGCGTGAAATCAGCGACTGCAGATGGCTTCGGGAGAACTCCGGCGCCTGGCGCACGAGGGCCTTGTCGAGTCGCGCGCCATGGTCCTGCTCATCCACCTGCCAGGCCCGTGTCTCGGCTTGCGGCAACGCATCGTCTTGGCCCCCCAATTCATCGGGGTCAAGCAGGTCGTTTTCAGTGGAATCCAGGGTCTGTTCGTGCATGGAAGAGGTCCGGCGGCCCAGCAAGGTGGCTCCCTATAATCGAGTCGCTACCACGCCGCGGATTTCCACGCCATGCACCAACCGTCCCAGCCTGAACAGGCTCAGCAACAGCCTGCCAACCGCCTGCTTAGATCAGGCGCCGTTTTGAGCATGGTGGCCGCACTCATGGCCGGATGCGCCACATCCGAAAAGGATGAATTCTCGACCATGGCCGTCCAGAAATTGTATTCAGAAGCCAAAGCCGACATGGCTTCCGGCGGCTGGGACCGCGCCATCCGGGCCCTGGAACGCATCGAGGGCCGCGCCGCGGGCACCCTGCTGGCGCAACAGGCTTCTTTGGACTTGGCGTACTCCCGCTACAAGTTGGGTGAACGCCCCGAGGCCGTGGCCGCGCTGGACCGCTTCATCCGCTTGAACCCCTCCAGCCCCGCATTGGACTACGCCTTCTATCTCAAGGGTTTGGTGAATTTCAACGACAGCCTGGGTTGGGTCTACCAGGTGCTCGGACAGGATGTGGCAGAACGCGACCAGCAGGCCTCACGCGACGCGTACCAAAGCTTCAAGGTGCTGGTGGACCAATTCCCCAATTCTCGCTACGCGCCCGACTCACGCGTGCGCATGGACTACATCGCCAATGCGCTGGCCGAATACGAATTGCGCGTGGCCCGCTACTACTTCGAACGCGGCGCCTACTTGGCTGCCGTCAATCGCGCGCAACAGGCCGTGCGAGAGTTCGAGCGCGCCCCGGCCGCCGCAGATGCCTTGCGCATCATGGTGCTGAGTTACGACCAATTGGGACTGAAAGATCTGCGCGACGATGCCAAGCGGGTGCTGGAATTGAACTTCCCGGCGCGGGCCGCCGCCGTGGCACCTTCCTCGGCCAAGCCGTGGTGGAAGCTCTGGTAGGCCGATTGCGCCGGCGCAACTGACCCGGCTGCATCGACCGTTGCCTGGATTCAGGCGTCGGCCTTCAACTCCTCAAGCCAGGCCACCACCGTTGCCCCGTCGGCCGCTCGCGACATCGGTGGAAGGGCAGCGAGGATGCGCGGGCCGTAGCGCTTGGTGTGCAGGCGCTTGTCGCAGATCACCAACAGGCCGCGGTCGGTTTCACTGCGAATCAGCCGCCCCACGCCCTGCTTGAGCGAGATGGCGGTTTCCGTCACGAACAGTTCGGCGAAGGGGTCGCGCCCCTGCGCTTTGAGCGCGCGCGTGCGTGCCTCCAATAAGGGATCGTCCGGTGGGGGGAAGGGCAGCTTGTCGATCACCACGCACTGCAGCGCGCGGCCTGGCACATCAATGCCTTCCCAAAAACTGGCCGCGCCCACCAACACGGCCCCGGTGCCGTCGGCGGCTTGCAGGAATCGCTCGAGCAGCGTGCGCTTGGGCTCGCTGCCCTGCACCAACACCTGAATCGGAAGCCCGCGAGATTCGAACAGGCTGCGCATCTGCTCGCCGATGACCGGTAAGGCGCGCAGCGTGGTAGCCAGTACGAAGGTGCGCCCACCCAATCGGGAGGCGCAGCGCGCGCCCAACTGGGCCACGGCTTCGGTGTGCCCCGCCTCCCCGGGCTCCGGTATCTG
>CAMCTE010000141.1 GCA_945878385.1 Azohydromonas lata NBRC 102462
CACGAGCTGCCACCAGTAGCCCAGGATGAGTTCGGCCTGCGCCTCGGAGAGCATCGTGCCCCAGGACACGTCATCAATGCCCACGCCCAGGCCCAGGTAAGACAGGATCACCTCGCTCTTGATGAAGCCCACCACCAACAGGCCCATGCGCACCAGAATGACGTGCGAGATGTTGGGCAGGATGTGCTTGAACATGCGCGAGACCTGCGAGGCGCCGATGGCCTCGGCCGAACGCACATATTCGCGCGAGCGGTGCTTCATGAATTCGGCGCGCACCTGGCGGTACAGGCCTGTCCAGCCGGTGAGGCCCAGGATGAGCACCACCGTGCCGATGCCGCGGCCGAAGACGGCGGCAAAGGCAAAGATGAGAAGGATGCCCGGCACCGCTTCGAAGACGTTGTAGAGCCACTCGAAGAAGTCACCCACCTTGCCGCCGAGGTAGCCCGACAGCGCGCCCAACAAGGTGCCCAGGAAGGTGGCCACCACCGCGGCCAACACGCCCACGAACACGGAAATTTCGGTGCCCTTGATGGCCTTGGACAGCACATCTCGGCCCAGGCGGTCGCCGCCCAGGGGCAGGGTCTCGGCCTTGATGGTGTCGGCCGTGGCGTAGGTCTTGGCCTTCTCGGCCCATTCGGCGTACTTCGGCGCCAGGGGGTCGATGGCCGAGATGTCCACATTCGGGCCCTTGGGCTGTTCGATCACCCCAGTGGCCTCCGGCGGCGCGGGGCCCAGGAAGGTGGGCGGCGCATTGGGCACACCCACTTCCTTTTGCCAGTCCTTGGCCACGAGGTTCAAGGCTGAGGCGGCAATCAGCAACAAGAAGGCCAGCACGATGACGAGCGACACCATGCCCACGCGGTCGGCCTTGTAGCGGCGCCAGGCCGCGGCCCACACGCCTTCTGAACGCTCGGGGCCCACGCTGGCGCCGGTGTTGGAGGAAGTCATGACCGCACTCATTTCAACACCACCCGCGGGTCGATGGCCTTGTACATCACATCAGTCAACAGGTTGATCACCATGGTGAGCATCGCCAGATACACGGTGATGGCCTGGATGACCGGGTAGTCCGACCGGTTGACCGCCAACAGCACCTCGCGGCCCAGGCCGGGAATCGAGAAGAAGGTTTCGATCAGGAAGGAGCCGATGAACACGCTGGGCAGGGCCAAGCCGATATTCGTGATGATGGGGATCATCGCGTTGCGCATCACGTGCTTGAACAGCACCTTGTTTTCGGTGAGGCCCTTGGCGCGGGCGGTGCGCACATAGTCCTGCCCGAGTTCATCGAGGAAGAAACTGCGGTACAGGCGGGTTTGCGGGCTGATGCCCACCATCACCGCCAGCAGCACCGGCAGCGGCGCATAGGTGACGAGGTTCTTCCAGGTGCTGTCGGCCCAGCCCTGCACCGGGAACCAGCCCAGCACGAAGCCGAAGAAGTACTGGCCCACGATGATGTAGACGAGGAAAGAGATGGACAGCGCCACCGTGGTGACGACCATGATGCTGCGGTCGGTGAGCGAGCCGCGCTTGTAGGCCACCCACATGGCAATGGGCAGGGCCAGCAGAACATCCAGGATCAGGATGGGCAGCATCACCGTGAGCGTGGCGGGCAGCCGCGTGGCAAACAGGTTGCTCACCGCTTCGTTGGTGGCCCAGCTCTTGCCGAAATCGAAGGTGGCGATCGACTTGATGAAGATCCAGAACTGGTACCAGGCAGGCTCGTTGAGGCCCAACTGTTGCCGGATGGCATCAATTTGCTCGGGCGTGGCGTTGAGCCCGCCGAGGATTTCGGCTGGGTCGCCGCCGAAGTATTTGAAGAGGACGAACACCAGCAGCACCACCCCCAACAGGGTGGGGATCATTTGCCACAGGCGCCGGATGAGGTAGGCCAGCATCGTTTGCAAACTCCAGAAAATGCACCGCCCAGGAAAGGCTTGTGGCCTGCGGGCGCGCTTGGGAAATCCGGCTTTCGCGGGATGCGCGAGTCTAGCGGCCCTCGGAGCGGTTTTTTCCCGGCGTTTCCCCCCGTTTCGGGCGATTGACCCCCAAGGATGGAGGGGTTTGAAGGCACCGGCCGTTTGAATGAGGGGTCTTGGGGGTGATTCTGGGTTCTCCCGGGCGCGTGGCGCCGCTAGACTCGCCGCTTCCGTTTTCGCCTGTGCGAAGCCGGGTGGCCCACGAAGCGCGCCCGGTGCAGCCTCACATCATGAAGCGTCGAATTCTTGTGACCTCCGCCCTGTCTGGGGCGGCCTGTGCAGTGACCTTTCGAGGGCTGGCGGCCTGGGTGTGGGCCTGGGCCTGTGCGCTGGTTTTGTGCGGCGGGGCCTACGCCTACGGTACGGGCAACGACGCACAGGGCGGCGCCGCCGCATCGGGCCGTGCCACCAAGGCCACCGCACAGGCACCCAAGACCCTGCGCTATGCCTTCCCGATTGCGGAAACCGGTTTTGATCCGGCGCAGATCTCGGACGCCTACTCGCGCATCATTGCGGCCAACATGTTTGAGGCGCCGCTGACCTACGACCCGCTGGCGCGCCCAGTGAAAGTGGTGCCGCAAACCGCGCAGGCCCTGCCCGAAATCAGCGACAACTACACCCGCTTCGTGTTCCGCATCAAGCCGGGCATCCTGTTCGCCGACGACCCGGCCTTTGCGGGCAGCAAGCGCCTGAATGCCCAGGGCAAGCGCGAACTGACGGCGGATGACTATGTGTTCACCATCAAGCGGCACTACGACCCCAAGACCAAGAGCCCGAGCCTGTTCCAGCTGGAAAACGCCCGCATCCTGGGGCTGTCGGAACTGCGCAAGAAGACCATCGCCGCGAAGATTCCCTTCGATTACGACGCCGAGGTAGAGGGCGTGCGCGCGCTGGACCGCTACAGCTTTGAAGTGCGCCTGGCCAGCCCCGCGCCGCGCTTTTATTACACCTTCACCGATGGCGGCGTGATGGGCGCGGTGGCCCGCGAGGTGGTGGAGAAGTACGGCGACAAGATCATGGAGCACCCGGTGGGCACGGGCCCGTACCGCTTGGCGGCCTGGAAGCGGTCTTCGAAGATCACGCTGGAGCGCAACCCCAACTACCGCGAGCAGTACTACCACGCTGAACCTGCGGCCGATGACGCCGAGGGCCAGGCGATGCTGGCCAAGCTCAAGGGCAAGGGCATTCCGATGGTGGACCGGGTGGAGGTGAGCATCGTGGAGGAGACGCAGCCGCGCTGGCTGGCCTTCCTCAATGGCGAGCACGACATGATCGACCGCTTGCCCAACGAATTCGCCACCACCGCCATCCCCAACAACAAGCTGGCACCGAACCTTCGCAAGAAGGGCATTCAGATGCAGCGCGTGCCGGCGGTGGACGCCACGCTGAGCTACTTCGGCATGGAAAACCAGGTGGTGGGCGGCTATGAGCCGCACAAGGTGGCGCTGCGCCGCGCCATCTCGCTGGCCTACGATGTGGAGCAGGAGATCAACCAGGTGCGCAAGGGCCAGGCGATTCCTGCGCAGGCCATCATTCCGCCGATGCTCACGGGCTTTGACGCGCAGATGAAGACCGAGATGAGCGACCACGACCTGGCGCGCGCCCGGGCCCTGCTGGACCTCTACGGCTATGTCGACAAAGACCGCGATGGTTGGCGCGACCTGCCCGACGGTAGACCGCTGGTGTTGGAATATTCCAGCCAGCCTGACCAGGCTTCGCGCCAGTTGCAGGAACTGTGGCGCAAGGCGATGAAGGCTATTGATGGCCGCATCGAGTTCAAGATTGCGAAGTGGCCCGAGCAGTTGAAGGCCAGCCGCGCCGGCAAGCTGATGATGTGGGGCGTGGCCTGGAGTGCCACCAACCCCGACGGCAGCTATTTCCTGGACTTGCTGTACGGGCCCAACAAGGGCCAGGCCAACCATTCGCGCTTTGACCTGCCGGCCTTCAACGAACTGTACAAGCGCCAATTCGTGATGCCCGACGGCGCCGACCGTGAGACGCTGATGAATGAGGCCAAGCTGCTGGCCGTGGCCTACATGCCCTACAAGGTGACGGGCCACCGCATCATCACCGACCTGACGCATCCGCATGTGGTGGGCTACCGGCGTCATCCCTTCCTGCGCGACTTCTGGCGCTATGTGGATGTGGACCACGCGGGTGTGGCACAGGTGATGGCGGCGGCGCGATGAACGGGGCGATGAAGCAGCTGATTCGCGGGCTGGGCCTGGCGGTTTGGCTGGCGGCCGCCGGCATACCCGCCCATTGCGCGCCGGCGCAGGACAAGCCGGCCGGCGCCGCGGCTGCACCGCAGAAGGTGCTGCGCGTGTCCTTCCCCACCGCGGAAACGGGATTCGACCCGGCGCAGGTGAACGACCTGTATTCGCGCACCGTGACGCCGCACATCTTCGAGGGGCTGTACGAATACGACCATCTGGCCCGGCCGGCCAAGATTCGGCCGCTGACGGCCGAGGGCATGCCGCAGGTCTCAGAAGATTTCCGCACTTGGACGGTGAAGATCAAGCCGGGCATCTTCTTCATGGAAGACCCGGCCTTCAAGGGCAGCAAGCGCCTGGATGCGCAGGGCCGGCGGGAATTGACGGCAGCCGACTATGTCTTCAGCTACAAGCGCTTTGCCGACCCGGCCAACAAGAGCCCCGTGTGGGGCGGCATGCTCGACACCGGCTATATGGGGCTGGAGGCCTTGCGCAAGAAGGCACTGGACACCAAGAAGCCCTTTGACTACGACACGGAGATCGAGGGCGTCCGTGCTCTGGACCGCTACACGATCCAGTTCAAGACCTACAAGCCGCGCCCCACGCTGATCGAAACCTTTGCCACCGGCGACCTCTTTGGCGCTCTGGCGCGGGAAGTGGTGGAGCACTACGGCGACAAGATCATGGCCCACCCGGTGGGCACGGGGCCCTTCAAGTTGGTTCAGTGGCGGCGTTCTAGCTTCATTGCGCTGGAGCGCAACCCGCAGTACCGCGAAGTGGTCTACGACTTCGAGCCGGCACCCGATGATGCCGCCGGTCAGGCGATGTTGGCGAAGTTCAAGGGGCGACGCCTGCCCATGGTTGACCGGGTCGAGATCAGCATCATCGAGGAAATGCAGCCCCGCTGGCTCGCCTTCCTCAACGGGCAACTGGATTGGTTGACCGTGCCGGGGGAATTCGTCAGCCAGGCCATGCCCAATGGCAAGCTGGCACCCAACCTGGCCAAGAAGGGCATCCAGGGTGCGCGTTCGGTGAATTCCGATTCGGCCTATCTGTACTTCAACATGGAAGACCCGGTGGTGGGGGGCTACACCCCCGAGCGCGTGGCGCTGCGCCGTGCCTTGAGCCTGGCCATGGATGTGGACCGCGAGATTCGCCTGATCCGGCGCGGGCAGGCCATACCCGCGCAATCGGCCCTGGTGCCCAACACCACCGGCTATGACCCGCAGTACAAGAGCGAGATGAGCGTGTACGACCCGGCGCGGGCCAAGGCCTTGCTGGACCTGTATGGCTTTGTGGACAAGGACGGTGACGGTTGGCGCGACCAGCCTGATGGCAAGCCGCTGATATTGGAAATGGCCACGCAGCCCGACCAACTCTCGCGTCAGTTCAACGAACTCAACAAGCGCAACTTCGAGGCGGTGGGCATTCAGGTGAAGTTCAAGATCGGCAAGTGGCCCGAACAACTCAAGGCCGCGCGCGTGGGCAAGTTGCAGATGTGGATGCTGGGCGGCTCGGCCGCAGCGCCCGATGGCCAGCAGTCGCTGGCGCGGTTCTACAGCCTGCAGTTCGGCGCGCAGAACTTCGCGCGGTTCAAGAACGAGGAATTCGACCGGCTCTATGAGCGCATGGGCGAATTGCCTGATGGCCCCGAGCGCGAGGCCCTGTTCCTGCAGGCTAAGAACATCGGCATGGCCTACATGCCCTACAAGTTCCTGGTGCACCGGATTTCCAGCGACCTCACGCAGCCCGGGCTGAAGGGCTTTCGGCGCACGCAGTTCTGGCAAGATTGGTGGCACCGGGTGGATATCGAATCCACCTCGCGAGCCGATACGCCATAGGGCGCCGCCAGGCAGCTTCGCAGTCGGCGTGATGCTGACGACACACCATGATCACCGACCGCTCCACCGCCTGCCGCGACACTGGATTCGTTGAGGCGCACGCGCAGGCCTGCGAGGATGTGGCGGCACGCACGCATTCGCTGATCCTGTTCCGCGAGCCGGGCGCCATGGCCAGCGGTTTGATCGCGGACAACTACGCGATGAAGGGCTTTCGGATCGACACCAAGTCCTGCAATTGGGGCCCCATGGCCGGCTTCGTGTGCGCGGATCCCCGTCTGACCAAGAGCGCGGAGTACGAGGATCGCAACGAGAAGTGGACCGAGGAAGCCCTGAGCGGTCACATCGTGGCCAAGTTCTTCGGCAATGTGGAAGACGACACGTGGGTGGCCGACACCATGCCCATCGTCATCTCGGACGACCGCATCCGCGAACTCACGCGCAGGGGGGTGATCAGCCCGCGCCCAGAAGGGCGCGATCTGGTGGGTGAATCGAGTTCGCCCTCGGGAGGGGTGCGCCTGCCTTGGCGCATGATTCCCGTGGCCGGCTCATCGGCGCGCTGGCTCAAGGTCAACGGCACGGGGGTATCGTCCGGCTATCGCGTGCTGTGTGTGAACCACCAAGCGACATCGGGCTTCCAAATGCGCTACCCCACCGGGGTGGTCCCCGTGTATTTCAACGGCCAGGAAACGGTCCTCGGGCTGTGCAACCCGAACACCAAGCATCTGGGCTTCAAGGCTTGCGTGACGGCCGACTACGACCTGTTCGCCATATGGCCGCCCAAGGATGGCGGGGAAGACCTCGTGGCCAGGCGCCACAACCTGCATGCACAACTGCTGCACAAGACCGGCGGGGACACCAGCACCATTGGCGGCGATGTGGCTCGCATGCCCAAGGTGGACGACCGCCTGCAGAGCAAGGGCCACCGAGAACATCACCGCTATGGGGATGTGAGCGGCCGGGTGATGCTGACCAAGACTCTGTTGTACTCGGCGCTCATCGGCCAGGACAGCAGCGCCTACGAGGGTGGCAATGCCATTCATCACAACGAT
>CAMCTE010000142.1 GCA_945878385.1 Azohydromonas lata NBRC 102462
ATGCAACGATCCATGGCCGGCGGTCTGCCGGCCATGGTCTTTGTGAGACCCGTCCACAAGCTCTAGCATCATGAATTCGATGAACAGTCGCCGCCACTTCCCCACCACCCATGTCGGCTCTTTGCCGCGCAGTCAGGCTGTGGTGGAGCAGATCTTTGCCCGCGAGCGTGGACAAGCGGTGGACGAAGCCGTCTTCGCCGAAACCATGCGGCTGGCCGTGGATGAGGCCGTGCGTCGCCAAGTGGAGGCGGGCATCGACATCGTCAGCGATGGCGAGATGAGCAAGATCAGCTACGCCACCTACATCAAGGACCGCTATACCGGCTTCGACGGCGACAGCGAGCGCCGCACCCCGGCCGACCTTCTGGACTACCCGGGCTTCATGAAGCGTTTGGCCGCCGGTGGGGGCACGCCCACCTACCGCCGGCCCTGCTGCGTGGGCCCTATTCAGGTGAAGTCCCTGTTGCCCCTGGAGCAGGACATCGCCCATGTGAAGGCTGCAGCGCAAGCCCATGGCGCGAAGTCCATCTTCATGAATGCGGCCTCCCCTGGCGTGGTGGCCTTGTTTCAACCAAACCGGCACTACAAGAGCGAAGACGACTATCTGCAAGCGCTTGCACATGCGCTTCGCCATGAATACCATGCCATCGTGGATGCTGGTCTGATCCTGCAACTGGACTCACCCGACCTCGGCCTGGGTCGCCACATGATGTACAAAGACCTCGAAGAGAGCGACTATCTCAGCCGCATCGAGCGGCATGTCGAGGCTCTCAACGAAGCGTTGGTGGCCATCCCGGCTGACCGCGTGCGCATGCATGTGTGTTGGGGCAACTACGAGGGCCCGCACCACAAGGATGTCCCCCTGGCCACCATCCTGCCCATCGTGATGAAGGCCAAACCCCAGGCCCTGCTGTTCGAAACCTCCAACCCGCGGCATGCCCATGAATGGGAGACCATTTCTCAGATGCGTCAGCACATCCCGCAGGACAAGATTCTCATTCCCGGCGTGCTGGACTCCACCACCAATTTCGTCGAGCACCCACGGCTTGTGGCCCAGCGGCTGCAGCGCTTTGCCGATATCGTGGGGCCTGAGCGCGTGATGGCGGGCACCGATTGCGGCTTCGGCACCTTCGCCGGATTCGGGGCGGTGGATGCCGACATCGTCTATGCCAAGTTCGCGGCCATGACCGAAGGTGCTCGCATCGCGTCTGAACAGTACACCTGATGAACGACAGCGCCGCCGACCGACCGGCTGAATCAGGGCGGGCCTTGAATTGGATCCGTGCCGACGAACTGGGCCTGCCCCGCCGATCGCTGGCGCTGAGCTTTCTGCTGGTCGCCTATTTTTTCTACGCCTGGTCCTGGAACACGATCGACATCCTGCGCCCTTACATCAAGGACAGCCTGGGTTTGACGCTCACACAGACCGGCTCGGCCTACACGATTCAGTCCATCGGTGCGCTGGTGGGCGCGGTCATCATGGGCCAGGTGGCAGACAAGATCGGGCGGCGCAACGCCCTGGTGATCACGATGATCGGGTTCGGATCAGGCCTGTTGGGGGCCTTGGCCGTGTCAAGTTATTCGGGCTTGGTCGTCCAGCGCCTGTTCCGCGGGTTTTTCATGGGTTCCATGTTTCCCATCGCCGTGGGCATCTATTCCGGCCTTTTCGCGCGTGATGTGCGCGGCCGTATCGCCGGCATCGTGTTCTGCACCTACAACCTGGCGGTGTCCGCTCTGGGATTCGTGTCTTCCGCGGTATTTCGGGCCGGCTTGGATTGGCAGCTGATGTTGTATGCAGGGGCGATCCCCGTCGTCCTGGCCTTGCTGGCACTGGTTTTGATTCCGGATGATCGGCGCCTGGTGCCCATGGATGGGCTGGTGGACGGAAAGGCCACCGCCAGCAGTCGGCTGCCGGTGATGGAGTTGTTTCAGCCGGGCGTTCGACGGCAGACGGTGTTGCTGGCGCTCATGAGTGGCCTGAACTTCTTTGCTTACCAGGCGTTCACGGGTTGGGCCACCACCTTCCTTCGAACCGAGCGCGGCGTGCCGGACACCGCTGTGGGCGATATCGTGGGGTGGCAGTTCGTGGGCAGTGCATTGGGTGCCTTGTGCTGGGGCTGGCTGAGTGACCACTATGGGCGCCGCGTGGCCGCCGCGGGCTTCGTGGCCTGCGCCGTCCTGATCCCCATCTACCTGTTCGCGCCGTTGTCGGTTGGCGGGCTGGAGGCAATTGGCTTCGTCTACGGCATCGCCCTGTCCTGCAGTGCGATCTGGGGCCCCTGGATGTCTGAGCTCTACCCCTCGCATTTGCGTTCCACCGCGGCATCCATCTTCAACTGGGGGCGCATCATCAGCATGACGGCCCCCCTGATCACGGCCCCCTTGGCACAGGCCTATGGCCTTGCGCCGGTGATGAGCCTGGCCGCCGTGAGTTTCCTGTTGGCCGCTGGCGTGTGGTGGAGCCTGCCGGAGACGATCACGCGCAAAGCCCGGGGCTGAGTGGCTCTTCGGGCGCTACTGAGCCGTCTGCTTCCATCCGCAAAGGCTTGGCCACCCTGCACGCCTGCACCACGCCTGCACGCCTGAGGCTTGTGCATTCGCGCCGGTGTGCTCGGCGCGGTGTATCCCCCCGCCTAGAATCACAGGCTCAGTCACCAGCACAACCCAACCTGGAGAACCCAAAGTGGACGTGGCAGCATCCGTCTTCAAGGCATACGACATCCGCGGCGTCGTCGGTCAAACCATCGACGAACTCTTCGCCGAACACCTGGGTCGCGCCTTCGGTTCTGAAGCCCTGGCCGCCGGCGAGAAGGCCGTGGCGGTGGGGCGCGACGGTCGGGTTTCCGGCCCGGCATTGGCTGCCGCGCTGGTGCGCGGCTTGGCTTCCACCGGCATTGATGTGGTGGACATCGGCGCGGTCACCACGCCCATGCTCTATTACGTGGCCGCCACACGTGGTGCACACGGTTGCCGCAGTGGCATCCAAATCACCGGCAGCCACAACCCCAAGGACTACAACGGCTTCAAGATGGTGCTCGGCGGCCGGGCCATCTTTGGCGCCGACATCCAGCGCCTGCGTGAGCGCATGGAGGCCGAAGACTACGCGCGCGGCCGCGGCCGAACCGCCACCATGGACATCACGGCCGAATACACCGCGCGCATCGTGAGCGATTGCCGGGTGGCGCGGCCGCTGAAGATCGTCGTCGATTCAGGCAATGGCATTCCGGGTGCCACCGCGCCTGCCATCCTGCGCGCCCTGGGCTGCGAGGTGGTGGACCTTTACAGCCGAGTCGATGGTGATTTTCCCAACCACCATCCCGACCCCAGCAAGCCGGAGAACCTTGAAGACCTCCGGCTTGTGGTGCGTGCCACCGAAGCCGACCTGGGCCTGGCCTTCGACGGCGATGGCGACCGCTTGGGCATCGTCACCCGCCACGGCAACATCATCTACCCCGACCGTCAGATCATGTTGTTCGCGCGCGATGTGCTCAAACGCCATCCGGGCGCGCCCATCATCTTCGATGTGAAGTGCTCGCAACGCCTGCCCGTGGCCATCCGTGAAGCCGGTGGCAAGCCGGTGATGTGGAAGACGGGCCACTCACTCATCAAGGCCAAGCTCAAGGAACTGGGTTCGCCCTTCGCCGGCGAGATGAGCGGCCACATCTTCTTCGGCGAGCGCTGGTACGGCTTCGACGACGCCATGTACACCGCAGCACGCCTGCTGGAAATCGTCAGCCGCTACATCGACCCCAGCGCCGTGCTGGAAGACTTGCCTGGCAGCCACAGCACGCCCGAGCTCAATGTGCCCTGCGCCGAAGGCGAGCACCACCGGGTGGTGGCCACGCTGCTTGAACGCGTGCGCAGCGGGGAACTCAGCTTTGCCCACGGTGAGGTGTGCGACATCGACGGCCTGCGCGTGGACTTCGCCGATGGCTTCGGTTTGATCCGCGCCTCCAACACCACGCCGGTCCTGGTGCTGCGATTTGAAGGCCACACCGAGGCTGCGCTGGGCCGCATCGAGCGCGAAATGATGGGCGCGCTGCGCTCGGTCAAGAGCGACGCGATGGTGCAGGCCTCCGCGCACTGAGGGATGGCAAGCGGGCAGGGGCTGGCGCCGGTGCTGTACAACGCGGCCTGGGCCCTGGGCCTGCCGGCTGTAATGGCGCGCTTCTGGTGGCGCGGTGCGGCGGAGCCCGCCTACCGGCAGGGCTGGGCCCAGCGGCTGGGCCACTGGCCCGATGTGCCCAGGCCGCAACCCGAACAACCGCGGGTGTGGGTGCATGCGGTGTCGCTGGGCGAGACCCGTGCAGCGCAACCCCTGGTCCACGCGCTGCGCCAGGCGCTGCCAGGCATGCAACTCCTGCTGACCACCGGCACCGCCACCGGCTTGGGCGCCGGGCCTGGACTGCTGCAGCCCGGCGACCTGCACGGCTGGCTGCCCTTGGACACGCCAGGCGCCACCCACCGTTTCTTCAAGCACACGCGCCCCAGTGTGGGCGTGCTGATGGAAACCGAAACCTGGCCCAACCTGGTGCATCAAGCCCGCCGGGCGGGTGTGCCCCTGGTGCTGGCCAATGCCCGCCTGTCCGAGCGCAGCTTGCGCAAGGGTCTGCGGTGGGCCGCGTTGTCCCGGCCGATGATGGAAAGCCTTTCGGCGGTGTGCGCCCAAACACAAGACGACGCGCAGCGCCTCGTGCAAGCCGGGGCATCGCCAGCGAATGTGTCGGTTGCGGGCAATCTCAAGTTCGACCTGCAGCCCTCGGCTGCGCTGCTCGATCAGGGCCGGCGTTGGGCGGGGAGAACCACGGCCCATGACGCAACCATCACAAGCACTACACCCGCATTGCACCGGCGCATCGTGATGGCCGCCAGTTGGCGCGAAGGCGAGGACGCTGCCCTGCTCAAGGCCTGGGCCGATCAGGCCGGCGCCTCGGGCCCGCGCCCCTTGCTGCTTGTGGTTCCGCGCCACCCTCAGCGGTTTGACGAGGTGCATGCGGCCCTGCGCGGCGCGGGCCTGTCCGTCAGCCGCCGCAGTTCATGGGCACCACAGGGGCCAGGCTCAGCCGATCGGCAGGCCGATGCCTGGCTCGGAGATTCCGTGGGGGAGATGCCCGCCTATTTCGCGGCGGCGGATGTGGCCCTGCTCGGCGGCAGCTTCGCGCCCTTGGGTGGACAGAACCTGATTGAGGCGGCTGCCTGTGGCTGCCCCTTGGTGATGGGCCCGCACACCTTCAATTTCCAGGAAGCCGCCGAGCGGGCCCTGGAAGAGGGCGCGGCCCTGCGCGCGGCGGATGTGGCTCAGGCGGTGAGCCTGGCGCTCACCATCGATGAGCAGCGATTGCGTCAACAGCGCACGGCGGGCTTGGCCTTCAGTGAGCACCACGCCGGCGCCGCGCTGCGCCAGGCCCGCGTGGTGGCGTCCCTGCTTGGGCAGGCTCTGTAAAGGCCTTAACCGCCCAGCAGCGGCGCCAGAGCCTGCACATCGGCCGTGCCCAGCACGCCCGAGGCTTGCCGCAGGCGCAGCGAACCCAGAATCGAGTCGTAGCGGGCCTTGGCCAGGTCTCGCCGGGTTTGGAACAACAGGCTCTGCGCGTTGAGCACATCCAGGTTCACCCGCACGCCCACCTTGTAGCCCAGCTGGGTTGATTCCAGCGCCAATTGGCTGGAGGCTTCGGCTGCCTCCAGGGCCTTCACTTGTGCCGCCAGCGACTGCAACCCCATGAAGGTCTGCCGCGTGGCCAGTTCCACCGTGCGCCGGGCGGTGTCCAGGTCGTGGCGGGATTTCTCTTCCAACTTCAAGGTTTCCGACACGCGGTTGTCCACCGAGTTGCCGGTGTACAGCGGAACGGTCAAGGTCACGCCCACCACGGAATTGGTGGAGGTGCCCGTTTGCCCCACTTGAAAGCTGCCGGCGGCCGCTGCATTGCGCACGGTGGCCGAGCCATCCACCCGCTGCTGCGTGTAGCGGCCTGTGAGCGCCACCGTCGGCAGGTGGCCGGCGCGGGCGCGGCTGACCTCCAACTGGGCAATCTCCATGCCCAAGCGTGCCTTGCGGGCCTGCGGGTGGCCCTTCAGGGCCTGCTCCACCCATTCGTCGGCCGTCTGCGGCATCAGGGCGGGCAGCACCAGTGGCAAGCGCAGGGCTGCAGGCTGTACCTGCAGGCGCCCCACCACCTGTTCCAGCACCAGTTGCTTGTTGCGCAGGTCGTTGCCGGCCGCCAGCTCCTGGGCAATCACCAAGTCGAAGCGCGCCTGTGCCTCGCGTGCGTCGGTGATGGTGGCCGTGCCCACCTCGAAATTGCGCTTGGCCGAGGCCAGTTGTTCGGTGATGGCCGCCTTGCTCGCCTGCACCGTGGCCAGCGCATCGCGTGAACCCAGCACATCGAAGTAGGCCTGCGCCACCCGGATGATCAAGTCTTGTTCGGCCGTGTCCAGGTCGGCACGCGCCACATCCAGCGCCTTGGTCGCCTGGGCCATGGCCATGTCGTTGGCCCGGTTGAACAGCGGTTGCGAGGCGTTGAGGTTGGTGGTGGTGGTGTCCGAAGTTGAGCCGGTCACCGAGGTGCTGAAGGGCGTGGAGTTTTCACTGCGCCCCAGGGTGCTGTCGGCACTCACGCTGGGGCGGCGCAGCGCCCGGGCCTGCTCGGCTCGGAAACGGGCCGACTCAAACTGCGCCCGCGCGGCCAGGTAGGCCGCGTCGTGACCGCGTGCGGCCTCCAGCAGCACCGGCAGGCTCTGCGCGGTCCCTTGCCCCGGCATCGAACCCTGCGACTGCGCCTGCGCCTGCGCAGGCATGGCCAGCCCCAGCACCGCGCCCACCACGGCCGCCGCGGCCCAGGACCTGGCTTCGCCAGTGGACGGCCAGGCGGCACGCGGGTTCACAAGAAGGCGCATGAAGTGTTGATGGCTCATGAATCAGAAGGCAAAGCGGGAGGGTTGCGGGAAGCCTTGCAGGCGTGGCGCCACGGTGTCGAACAGCACGGCCGTTTCCCAGGCATCGGCGGCCACCCGTGTGATCCGCAGGGCCCTCATCACGGGCTCCTGGCCCACC
>CAMCTE010000143.1 GCA_945878385.1 Azohydromonas lata NBRC 102462
GTTCCAAGTAGCTCGTGCCCTCGCTCTCCGCCTTGCGAAGCATGGTCATCGCAGATGCATAAAACCGCCGCGCTCCGTTGGTACGGTCAAAGCGCTGCACGCAGAAGGTGTGGAACTCGTTGTTCAGGCGCACGGCCTTCGCGGCGGGAACATCCACGCCCGCCTTCAGCGCAAGGCTGTGCACCACGAACTCCCAGGCACCGACATCCCGGTCGTCGTCTCGCGCCGGGAATTTTCCAATCCACAGAGAGCCGTCGGCCGCCGTGAAGTTGGCTTTCGGACGTGCGCCACCCAACGATGCACCAGGTGCCACCAACACAGACAACCATTTGCGCACCGCGTCGAGGTCGTCAATGCGGCGGTGGCTCAACTGATAGGCCACCGACTCCAATTCGCGCAGTGTGGTGCTGGGCGGTGCGGCCATCACCTCGTTGCCCAGGAATTCCTGCGTGCCGGCAAGCCGAAAGCGCAGCGCACCCTGGCGGGTGGAGTCTTGCACCCCGATGAGGAAATCCCACGCGTACAGCGTCCGCGGCGTGCGTTTCTCGTCCCTGGCCTGCAGGGCCTCTCGCCGCTTCATCAGCGTCTGCCCCCATCGGTCAGGGGCCGAGTCCAGGAAGATGCCGAAGTTGCCCAGTTCGGGCTTGGGAAAGAACGGCGCTTCGTCCAGCGACAGGTCCGGGTCAAGCGCGAATGCTCGCGCGTCACGCAGCCAAGCTCGCTCGTAACGAAACCGAATCTGGCCCCGGTCGTGCGACAAGGTGCCGACGAGGCACGGCGGCCCCTGTTTGCCATCGAGCCAGACCTCCAAGGTGTTTCCCTGGTTGCTCATGATGTGCTGCCGGTGCCTTCAGGGCCACCATCAGGACGGACAGCAGGACGGCTATCAGAGGTCTGCTGCTCTTTGGTGGCCACTCGCGGGCGTCTCGGTGCTGAAGCCGGCGCTTCGAGCGCCAAATCTTGCAACTTGCGGCCCAATTTGTCGTCTGCAGCCAGCGATTGGATGTCGGCCTCGAGGCCAAGGACCGCCATGACCCGCAGGTAAGTGCCTATGGTGGCGCCCGGGGCGCCCGCCTCCACTTTGTAGAGTGAAGTTCTTGAGATGCCTGCCCGCTGAGCCACCACGGCGCTGCTCAGCTTTCGCCGCATGCGCGCGAGCTTCAACCGCTCTCCCAGCAGAGAAAGCAGCCTCTGCTCTTGTGGAAAGACGATGGGGGGCTTGCGCGGCATTTCGCTATTTTAGACAAAAGACTGTATTTTTGTCCAAAATAGAAAACAAGTGTAGCGCGATAAGGCTTGGACAAGCTGGCCTAAACGGCTGGTCGATGGCCCGCTGGCGGCTTTGCGCTGCTGCTGGTGGTTCCGTCGGTGATCGTGCCGGAAGAGCCCGTTGTCATCATCAACACCAGTCATCCTGATGTCGCGGGCCTCAAGGCCCGCATCGTTCGCCGTTCTGAATACAACCGGTTGTTCCGGGCGGGGTAGGTGGGATGAGGTGGTTGTGGCCCACACTAAACGACAGGGAGCCCCCCTTTGACAGGTCAACCGTCGTCGGTATCAATAACGATTTCGAAACCGGTGGAGTGGTGTCGGCCATGCTCTGTCCCCAGCTCACAAAAGCTCGCTTGGTTACGTATTTCGCGAATTCGTTGAGACCCGCTGATGTCAAACGCCCTGTACACCCCTCATCCATGGGATTGCGTGGGGCCCCAAGTACCACGGGGTGCAGTGAAGGCATGAGAGCCCTCGTACAGCGCGACAGATCCAATGCGTTGGACTGGCGACGCGGGACCGCGCCTTCCGCCGTTTGCCGATGGCGCTGCACGTAGAAGACAGGGGCCAAGTGGATTGGCAAGTTGCTGCGCAAGATTCCTGACGGAAGAAGTCGACAATCCGGCGATGAGCGCACCCACTGACTTCTCCACCCTGCCCCTGCCCGCCCATGTGCTGGCCAACCTTCAGGCACTGGGTTACGAGCACATGACCCCCATTCAGGCCGCCAGCCTGCCGCTGGCCCTGGCGGGCAAAGACCTGATCGCCCAGGCCAAGACCGGCAGCGGCAAGACGGCCGCCTTCAGCCTTCCCTTGCTGGCCAACCTGAACCCGCGGCGCTTCGCGGTGCAGGCCCTGGTGCTGTGCCCCACGCGCGAACTGGCCGAACAGGTGACCCAGGAAATCCGCCGCCTGGCGCGTGCGGAGGACAACATCAAGGTGCTCACCCTGTGCGGCGGCGCCACGATGCGGCCCCAGGTGGCCAGCCTGGAACACGGCGCGCACATCGTGGTGGGCACGCCGGGCCGCATCCTGGACCACCTGGAGCGTGGCAGCCTGGCACTCGACGCCGTGAGCACCTGGGTGCTGGACGAAGCCGACCGCATGCTGGACATGGGCTTCGCGGACGACATCGCGGCCGTGGCCAAGCACCTGCCACCGCCCGCCAAACGCCAGACGCTGCTGTTCTCGGCCACCTACCCGGACAACGTGGCGCAACTGGCCGCGCGCTACCAGCGCGAGCCGGTGACGGTGGCGCTGAAGGAGCAGCATTCAGAACAGCAGATCGAGCAGCGCTTCTACGAAGTTTCGGATGAACAACGGCTGCACACCGTGGGCCTGGCGCTGAACCACTTCCGCCCGGAAAGCGCACTGGCCTTTTGCAACACCAAGCAGCAATGCCGCGACTTGGTGGCGGTGCTGCAGGCCCAAGGCATCGTGGCGTTGGAACTGCACGGCGACCTGGACCAGCGCGAACGCGACCAAGTGCTGATTCGGTTTGCCAACCGCAGCTGCTCGGTGCTGGTGGCCACCGATGTGGCCGCGCGCGGCCTGGACATTGCCAAGCTGGAAGCGGTGATCAATGTGGACATCACGCCTGAGGCCGAGGTGCATGTGCACCGCGCTGGGCGCACCGGGCGGGCGGGCGAGCAGGGCCTGGTGCTGAACCTGGCCAGCATGGATGAGATGGGCCGCGTGGGGCGGATCGAGCAACTGCTGGGGCGCGAGAGCACCTGGTACCCGGTGGCCGAATTGACCGACCGCGGCGGCGGCCAGCCCTTGCGCCCGCCGATGGTGACGCTGCAGATTCTGGGTGGCCGCAAGGAAAAGATCCGCCGCGGGGATGTGCTGGGCGCGCTGACCAAGGACATTGGCTTGGAAGGCAGTGCCATCGGCAAGATCGAGGTGAACGACTTTTCCACCTATGTGGCGGTGGAACCCGGGGTGGCCGAGAAAGCCCTGCGCGGCTTGAATGCGGGGAAGGTGAAGGGGCGCTCGGTGAAGGTGCGGCGCTTGTGAGCGCGCCCACCCTGGCCGCCCTGGGCCTGAGCCCAGCCCTGCTGCGGGCCGCGCAAGCGCAAGGCTTCCTGCGCCCCACGCCGGTACAAAGCCAGGCCGTGCCCGCGGCCCTGGAAGGGCGCGATGTGGTGGCTTGCGCCCCCACCGGTTCCGGCAAAACCGCGGCCTACGCCTGGAGCGTGCTGCAAGCGCTGGACCGCATGCGCCCTGCCTGGCGCCGTACCTATGCCCTGGTGCTGGTGCCCACGCGCGAATTGGCGGTGCAGGTGGGCCAAGCCCTTCATGATCTGAGCGCCCATATGGCCGACCCGATCAAGGTGGTGGCGGTGTTTGGGGGCGTGTCGGTGAACCCGCAGATGCTGCGCCTGCGCGGCGGTGCCGAAGTGGTGGTGGCCACGCCCGGGCGCCTGTTGGACCTGGTGGAACGCAACGCGCTGCAACTGGCCGATGTGCAGCATCTGGTGCTGGACGAGGCCGACCGTTTGCTGGACGAGGGGTTTGCCGACGAACTTTCGCGCATCCGCGCCCTGCTGCCGGGAAAGCGCCAGAACCTGTTGTTTTCGGCCACCTTCTCACCTGATGTGGAGGCCCTGGCCGAGCAATTTCTGCACGAACCGGTGCGGGTGGAGGTGCACACCCAAGGCGAGAGCGCCGCACCAGACATTGCGCAGCGGGCCATCGAAGTGGACGCCCACCGGCGAGGCCCCTTGCTGCGCCATTTGATTCGAACCGAGAACTGGCCTCGGGCCTTGGTGTTTGTGGCCACTCGCCACAGTGCCGAGGTGCTGGCCATGAAAATGAACCGCGAAGGCATTCCCACGGTGGTGCTGCATGGCGAACTGAGCCAAGGCGCGCGGCACGATGCCCTGCAGGACCTGCAGCGGGGTGCCGCCCGGGTGCTGGTGGCCACCGACCTGGCCGCCCGCGGCCTGCATCTGCCCGACCTGC
This sequence comes from Azohydromonas lata NBRC 102462, assembly GCA_945878385.1. GTDB lineage: Bacteria > Pseudomonadota > Gammaproteobacteria > Burkholderiales > Burkholderiaceae_C > RFTU01. The sequence continues at coordinate 4,240 of CAMCTE010000143.1, forward strand.
CCGTGGTGGTGAACCACGACCTGCCGCGTTCGGCCGACGACTACATCCACCGCATCGGCCGCACTGCCCGTGCGGGCGCCTCGGGCATGGCGGTGAGCTTCATTGCGCCAGAAGCGGAGGCGCACTTTCGATTGATTGAAAAGCGCCAGGGACTACGCGTAGCGCGGGAGCGGGTGGCGGGGTTTGAGCCGACGCTTGGGCCGCTATCTGAGCGGAAAAGGACGGGTGAGCCGGGCAGCGTAGCGCCGCTGGTGGCTACCGACGGCGGCGGCATCAAGGGCAAGCGCAAAAGTAAAAAAGACAAGGCTCGCGAGCTCGCAGCCCCAAAAGTACCGCCAGCCTGAGCCGTATCGCCCCAGCTATCGGCTCAGTTGATGAGCCGTAGATCTTAACAATCGGCTCATTCGATGAGCCAATTATGCGAAACTACGGTTCATGGCTCGTTCCAACGGCGCTTCCAAATCCAACCCCTGGATATGGGGCCAGGCCCACTGGCCCCACTTGACATTCGACGTGTCCCCCCTGGCGTCGGATTTGGCGCAAGCGCACCGCCTGCATGGGGCGGTGGAAGGCAAGCTGGCCGCCATCGGCCTGCATCACCGCGAAGCGATCCTGTTGGACACGTTGTCGAGCGAAGTGATGGCCACCGCAGAAATCGAAGGCCAGCACCTGTCGCTGGAGTCGGTACGTTCGTCGGTGATGCGCAAATTGGGCATCGCAGCGAATGGACCCCGAGATCGACAGGTGGATGGCCTGGTCGACGTCATCAACGATGCCAGCACCGGCTTTGTCGAGCCCTTGGACGAAGACCGACTGTGCCGTTGGCAGTCGGCGCTGTTCCCTGGCGGCCTCTCGGGCCTGCGGCGAATCGCCGTGGGGCGCTACCGCGACCATCATGACCCCATGCAGATCGTGAGCGGGCGCCCTGGGCGTGAAGTCGTGCATTACGAAGCACCGCCCTCAAGTGAGGTGCCGATGCAGATGCAGGCCTTTTTGGAATGGTTTGCCGCCTCCACGCCCAGGGCCGGACACCCGAACCCAGCGGCCCTTGGGGCTTGTGCTGACGCCAGAGCGACGCCTGATATGGACGGCATCGCCCGCGCGGCCATCGCTCACCTCTGGTTTGAGACCATTCACCCGTTTGAGGACGGCAACGGGCGCATCGGCCGCGCCATCATCGACCTGGTCTTCGCGCAGCATCTGCGGCAGGGCACACGCCTGTTCAGTCTGTCACGCCGATTGTTGAAGGTGCGCATGGCCTATTACGATGCGCTGAACCAAGCCCAGCGAGGGGGCTGTGACGTGACCGCATGGGTGCAGTGGTTCGTGCAGCAATGGGCTGCAGCCTGCATTGAGACCGGTGACTTGATCGACCAAGCCCTGTACAAGCGGCAGTTCTGGGACACGCATGCGCAGGCCGCTTTGAATGAAAGACAGCGCAAGGTGCTGCAGCGCTTGCTGGATGCGGGCGACGGCGGATTTCTTGGCGGCCTGACCGCTGAAAAGTACATGAAGATCACCGGCGTTTCAAAAGCCACCGCCACGCGGGACCTGGCGCAACTTTTGGCGGCAGGTCAACTCCGCAGCCGTGGAGCCGGTAGAGGGATCCGTTACGAGGTCAATGTGCCGCAATGGGCGCATCCGTAGGGGCAGGCTACTCGCGGGCCAGCCGCTCGCTTTGCCAATACACATCGTCCCCGCCCAAGCCATCGAGGTTCGCTCGGTTGAGCACGCGGGCCAGCACGAACATCAGGTCGCTCAGGCGGTTGAGGAACTGGCGCGGGGTGCTGCGCACGGTGTCGTCCTGCGAACTCAGCAACACCACGGCACGCTCGGCGCGGCGGGCCACGGTGCGGCACACGTGGGCCAGCGCGGCACTGCGGGTGCCGGCGGGCAGGATGAATTCCTTCAGGCGCGGCAACTGGGCGTTGTGGTGCTCCAGGGCTTCGTCCAGGCGCAGCAGGGCGGGCTCCTTGAGCAATTCAAAGCCGGGAATGGAGAGCTCGCCGCCCAGGTTGAAGAGTTCGTGCTGGATGACCACGAGCAACTGGCGCACCTCGTCGGGAAGCGGTTCGGCCAGCAGCACGCCGATGTGGGAATTGAGTTCGTCCACATCGCCCATGGCCTGCACGCGCAGGTGGTGCTTGGGCACGCGGGTGCCGTCACCCAAACCCGTGGTGCCGTCGTCGCCGGTGCGGGTGGCGATTTGTGTGAGTCGATTGGCCATGGCAGGATGCTACCTCGGCACGGATGAGCCCTGCCCACGCGGGGGCCCAAGTCGGCCCTTGGCCCGACGCCCGCAGCCTCAAAGGAAGCATCCACATGAACGCACCCCTGGACCTGGCCCAATGGCCTGTCATCAAGCCACGCGCGGTACCGGCGCCCATGCTGGACGCCTTGAAGGCAGCTTTCGGTGAGCGCTGCTCCACCGCGCGTGCGGTGCGCGAACAGCACGGGCGTGACGAATCGCCCTTCGATGTGCCGCCGCCCGAGGCCGTGGTGTTCTGCGAAAGCACGGACGATGTGGCGCAGGTGGTGAAGCTGGCGGCGCAACATGGCGTGCCGGTGATCCCCTACGGCGCGGGTTCTTCGCTGGAGGGGCACCTGCTGGCGGTGCAGGGCGGGGTGTCGGTTGACCTATCCCGAATGAACCACCTGCTGCGCGTGAACGCCGAAGACCAAACCGTGACCGTGCAGGCGGGCGTCACCCGCATGCAGCTCAACCGCGAGATCAAGGACACCGGCCTGTTCTTTCCCATCGACCCGGG
>CAMCTE010000144.1 GCA_945878385.1 Azohydromonas lata NBRC 102462
CGGACCCTGCGCTGGCGCTGCGCGTATTGAACAACCTGCGCATCACGGCCCAGACCGTGCAGACGCCCGGTTCGTACGACATTTTGTTGACGGCGCTGGGCCAACTGTTGGCCGCTTACGGGCCGGCCTCTCGGGGGCAGATCGTGCTCAATGTCGTGTCGCTACTGGGCAACCTGGAAACCGACCCGACCTGGGGCCTGGGCGCCAAGCTGTTTGCAAGCCAAACCACCACCAACTACAGCCACGCGTCGTCCACCAGCAGTGCCGCTGCGCGGGCACTGAGCTGCGTCAATGACCAATGCACCGTATCGGGTTTCGTCAGCGGTTTGGGCACAGGCAAGCAGCTCACCCTGCTCAACAACGCCGGGAATTCCACCACCATCAGCGCAATCGGCAGCTTTTCCTTCAGCCTACCGATTCAGACGGGTGCCGCCTACGCGGTCACGGTCAGCCGGCAACCCGCGGGTCAAACCTGCACGGTGATCAACGACCGCGGCAGCCATGTCGTGTCGCCGGTCAACCATGTGTTTGTGACTTGCAAGAACACCTAGCGCGCAGCCGATGCGGGTGTAGCAGGCGCTGTAGCAGCGGGTGTAGCAGCGGGTGTAGCAGCGGGTGTCGCAGCGGGTGTAGCAGCGGAGGCGGCTACCGCTGCCTCACTGGCGGCTGATGCGGGCTGCCACGCAGCGCTGGCCGAAGACGGGGCCTGTGTGGCGGAGGCCGGCTGGGCCCGCGAAACGATGCGAATGGATTCTGCGCGCAGCTGCTGCGCCACCCGTTCCGGTTCCTGGGGCGTTTGCCCGGGAACCGGAACAGGCATCAAGCGGTCCATGCCCAATGCAGCCAAAAGCATCAAGCCATTGAGCAACAACAGGAAGGCGATGAGGGGTCTGGCCATGAGCGGATACGGGTGCGGGTGCGGGGGCGGGTTGGTTCAACCACCATGATGCCTCAAGTGTGCGGGCCGGGGTCGAGGCCTGGCCCCATCAGGCGGGCTTTGGGCTCGGCAACCCGGGGCTAGGCCCGGCCTGTGGACGAACGCTGACCTCGCCAGCCACCACGCGGTGAACCCGACCCTCGGCCTGCACCCGCAAGGCGCCATCGGCGTCGATGCCCACGCACTGGCCCTGCGACACCGCGCCGGCGGTCAACGCAACCGGCTGCCCCACGAGCAGATCCCGCGCCTGCAGGGTGGCTACCCGGTGGGCCGCACCCCGGTCTTGAAATTCAAGCACGGCCTCAATGACCGCCGGCACCACCCGGTGCCAACAGTCAGTGGCGGTGGCCCCGGGATGCCAGTCCGACACACAGGCCAACCGCGGCCAGTCTGAACCGTTGCCCGGTGCAGGGAGTGCCAGCGGTTCGATGTTCAAACCGACCCCAATGACCACCCAGCGGGTACCTTCTGCCGCAGTGCCTGCAGGCAAAGGCAAGGTTTCAATCAGAACCCCGGCTGCCTTGCGGCCCTGGGCACGATCTGCCGGCGTTACGGGCGGCGTGGCGTACCACCACAGGTCGTTGGGCCACTTGAGCATCAAGGGGCCCTGCCCAGCGGGGGCCCGGCCATCGGGCCAGGGCTGCAGGCATTCGGCCAGTGCGTGCCCCACCACCAGCGACAAGGCACCCCAACCGTGCAACGGACGCAGGCACATCGCCATGCTGAAGGTCAGGGAAGCGCCAGGCGCGGAGTGCCACTGGCGGCCCTGGCGGCCTCGCCCGGCGCTCTGTGCCTCGGCCACCAGCACACGGGGCTGCAGGTCGCCCTGGCGGGCGGCTTCAAGCAGGTCGGCATTGGTGGAACCGGTGTGGGCCACGGCCTGCACCCGCCAGCCCGGGCTGATGGCCTGCAGTTGGTCCTGCAGTCGGTGGGGGTTCCAGTCCAGCCGCGGCGGGTTCACCGCTTGGGCGACAGCATCGTGCCGCGGCACTGGGCAGCGCCGCAGTGGCAGGCGAACTTGCGCTTGAGCGCGGGCGTGTAGCGCTCGTCGATGGTCAGGCCGTAGTTGTAGGACAGTTCCTCACCGGCCTTGATGCCGCGCAGGGCCTTGATGAAGACGCGGCCGTCCACTTCGTCGGCTTCGCAGTTGGGGTTGCAGGAGTGGTTGATCCAGCGCGCAGCGTTGCCGCCGACATTGGCATCGATCACGCGGCCGTCTTCGATGTGGAAGTAGAAGGTGTGGTCGGGCTGGGCCGGGTCGTGCGGGTGGCGGCGCAGGGCTTCGTCCCAATCGATGATTTCACCCAGATATTCAATGAGCACCTCACCCTTGCGCAGCGCGGCCACGGCGAACACGCCCTTGCCGTGCACGCCGCTGCGGCGCACCTGGATGCGGCGGCCCCGCGGTGCAGCGGCATCGCCCGGGGCGGTGGCGCCCGAACGGGGGGAGGAGGTGGAGCGGCCCTTGGCTTGCACGGTCATCGACTTTGGGTACATTGAATTCATGGGTGCGCGCGTGCGTGTGCCCATGCAGGCGCGTGCACACGCACGCGTGAGGGATGGATTGTAGGCAGCCCCCAAGACTGCCGCGCTTGACTGACCAAGGAAACGGATTCGAATGAGCAAGACCCTGATCATTGCCGAGAAGCCCAGCGTGGCGCAGGACATCGTGCGGGCACTGACGCCCACGGTGGGCAAGTTCGACAAGCACGCCGACCATTTCGAGAACGACACCCATGTGGTGACCTCGGCCGTAGGCCACCTGGTGGAGATCAAGGCACCCGAGCAATACGATGTCAAACGCGGCAAGTGGAGCTTCGCGCACCTGCCGGTGGTGCCGCCGCATTTCGACCTCGCGCCGATCGACAAGGCCAAGGCGCGGCTGAACGCGGTGGTCAAGCTGGTCAAGCGCAAGGATGTGGCGCGGCTCATCAACGCCTGCGACGCCGGGCGTGAGGGCGAGCTGATCTTCCGGCTGATCGTGCAATACGCGGGCACCGAGAAGAAGCCCATCGACAAACCGGTGGAGCGCCTGTGGCTGCAAAGCATGACGCCGCAGGCCATCCGCGACGGCTTCGACAAGCTGCGCAGCGACCAACAGATGCGCGGCCTGGCCGACGCCGCCCGCAGCCGCAGCGAGGCCGACTGGCTCGTGGGCATCAACGGCACGCGCGCCATGACGGCCTTCAATTCACGCGACGGTGGTTTCTTCCTGACCACCGTGGGCCGCGTGCAGACGCCCACGCTGTCCATCGTGGTGGAGCGCGAAGAACAGATCCGCAGGCATGTGGCGCGGCCGTATTGGGAAGTGAAGGCGCAATTCGACGCACAGGCCGGGCAGTACGAAGGCAAGTGGTTCGACCCCGACTTCAAGAAGAACGACGACACCGACCGGCGGGCCGACCGCCTGTGGGACGAAGCGCTGGCGCAGGCGGTGGCCGCGGCCGCCCGCGCGCAGCCGGCCAGTGTGAAGGAAGAAGCCAAGCCCACCACGCAGGCCTGCCCGGCCCTGTATGACTTGACCACCTTGCAGCGCGAGGCCAATTCGCGCTTCGGCTTTTCGGCCAAGACCACGCTGTCCATTGCGCAGGCGCTGTATGAGAAGCACAAGGTGCTGACCTACCCGCGTACCGACTCGCGCCACCTGCCCGAGGACTACTTGGGCACGGTGAAGGACACCGTGGGCATGCTGGCCGATGAGGACATGCCCGGGCCGCTGCGCGCCCTCAGCGCGCATGCCCGCGTGGCCCTGAACAAGGGCTACATCAAGCCCATGAAGAAGGTCTTCGACAACGCCAAGGTGTCGGACCACTTCGCCATCATCCCCACGATGCAGGCGCCCAAGAGCCTGACCGAAGTGGAGGCCAAACTCTACGACCTGGTGGTCAAGCGCTTCTTGGCCGTGTTCTACCCCTCGGCCGAATTCCTGGAAACCACCCGCACCAGCACGGTGAATGTGGCGGTGCCCGGCGCCGGCGCGCAGCAGCACTTCCAGACCAAGGGCAAGGTGTTGGTGAACCCGGGTTGGTTGGCCGTGTACGGCAAGGAAGCGCAGGACGACGACTCCACGCTGGTGGCCGTGGCGGCCGGCGAAGTGGTGCGCACCGAATCGGTGGATGTGGCCGCACTCAAGACCAAGCCGCCGGCACGCTACACCGAGGCCACGCTGCTCTCAGCCATGGAAGGGGCGGGCAAGCTGGTGGACGACGATGAATTCCGCGAGGCCATGGCCGACAAGGGCCTGGGCACGCCGGCCACGCGCGCGGCCATCATCGAAGGCCTGATCAACGAGAAATACATGCTGCGCGACGGCCGCGAGATGGTGCCCACGGCCAAGGCCTTCCAGCTGATGACGCTGCTGCGCGGCCTGGGTGTGGAAGACCTGACCAAGCCTGAGCTGACAGGCAACTGGGAGTACCGGCTCTCGCAGATGGAGCACGGGCAGCTTTCGCGCGACGCCTTCATGGACGAGATTGCGCGCATGGCCGAGCGCATCGTGAAGAAGGCCAAGGAGTACGACCGCGACACGATTCCCGGTGACTATGTGACCCTGGCGGCCCCATGCCCGAATTGCGGTGGCGTGGTGAAGGAAAACTACCGACGCTATGCCTGCACTGGCACTGACGGGCAATCGGAGGGCTGCGGCTTTTCGATCACCAAGATCCCGGCCGGGCGCGCCTTTGAGGTGGCTGAGGCCGAAGCCTTTCTGCGCGACAAGCGCATCGGCCCATTGGAAGGGTTCCGCTCGAAGGCCGGCTGGCCCTTCACCGCCGAGTTGCAACTTGTGCGCGACGAGGAGATCGGCAACTGGAAGCTCGAATTCGATTTCGGCGAAGACGCCAAGGCGGCCGAAGGCGACGGTGAACCGGTGGACTTCAGTGGCCACACGGGCCTGGGGCACTGCCCCAAGTGCCAGGGGCAGGTGTACGAACACGGCACCAACTATGTGTGCGAGCGCACCACCGGCGTGGCCACCTGCGACTTCAAGAGCGGCAAGATCATCTTGCAGCAACCGGTGGCACCCGAAGAAATGACCCGCCTGCTCACCACCGGCAAAACGGCTCTTTTGGAGAACTTCGTATCCAACAAGACACGGCGCAAGTTCAAGGCCTTCCTGGCCTGGGATGCCAAAGCCGGCAAGGTGGGTTTCGAGTTTGAACCCCGCGCCCCGCGCGCCCCTGCGAAGAAAGCCGCTGCGAAGAAGACCTCGTGACGCTGGAGATCCTCTTCAAGCTGCTGGTGCTGGTGGCAGTGGTAGGGGCCGGCTGGTATGCCGGGCGCACGCCGCTGATGCGCGGGCCGGAGCCGGTAAAGGCCATCTCCACCCTGGCGTTTTATCTGCTGATTCCGGCCCTGCTGTTTCGCTCGGTGGCCAAGGTGGACCTGGCGCACCTGCCCTGGGCCACGCTGTTGGCCTTCTTCGGCCCCACCACGGCTTGGGTGCTGGTGGTGTATGCCGTGCACCGCTGGCGGCAGCAGCGGCAGGCGCGCTCGGGCCGAAGCATGGACCTCAACGAACGGGACGCGGCCATGCCCGCAGCCCGCAGCATGATGTGCAGCTTCGGCAACACGCTGCAGGTGGGCCTGCCCCTGGTGGCATCGCTGTTTGGTGACGAGGGCCTGGTGATTCATGTGGCCATCATCAGCCTGCACGCGCTGACGCTGCTGACGATCGCCACCGTGCTGGCCGAAGTGGACACGGCGCGCGCGCGGCATGCGGTGGTGGGTGGGTCGCTGTGGGGCACGGTCAAGCAGACGGTGCGCAACACCCTGATCCACCCGGTGATTCTGCCGGTGGTGGCGGGTATGGGCTGGAACCTGCTGGGCCTGCCGGTGCCGCAACCCATGGACGAGGCGCTGCAGCTGCTGGCTTCGGGCGTGGTGCCGCTGTGCCTGGTGATGATCGGCCTGTCGCTGGCGCACTATGGCATCGAGGGCTATGCCCGTGTGGCAGTGGCCTGCACCGTAGGCAAGATGCTGGTGATGCCGGCGGTGGTGCTGGCGGTGGCGCACTGGGGCCTGGGGCTTTCCGGCCTGCCGCTGACCGTGATCGTGCTGGTGGCTTCGCTGCCCACGGGCAGCAACGCGCTGCTGTTCGCGCAGCGCTACCAGACCGAGGTGCCACAGGCCACGGCCACCATCGTGGTGGGCACGGTGGCCTTTGCGGCGGTGGCACCCATGTGGCTGCAGATCTTGAGCCTGCTGTAGCCGCAACGCCTGCCGGTTGACGCCCGCAGCCTGCTGGGCGGCCTGCTGCGCGACAATCGGGGGCATGAACGCACCCGCCGACATCGCCCTGTACATGAGCGGCTTGGGCCGCGCCGCGCGACAGGCTTCTGTGCGCATGGCCCGGGCCTCCACCCGCGAGAAAGACGCCGCGCTGCGCGCCTTGGCGCAGGGGCTGCGCGCGCAAGCGGGCAACCTGAGCCGCGCCAATGCCCGCGACATTGAAGCGGCCATGGCCGCTGGCTTGGCCGCACCGATGGTGGACCGGCTGCGCCTGACGGATGCGGTGATGGCCACCGTGGCCGAAGGCTGCGAACAACTCGCGGCCATGCCCGACCCGATCGGTGAGATCACGGGTGTAAAGCGCCGGCCCTCGGGCATCAGTGTGGGCCAGATGCGCGTGCCGCTGGGCGTATTCGGCATGATCTACGAAAGCCGCCCGAATGTGACCATTGAGGCCGCCAGCCTGGCCATCAAGAGCGGCAACGCCTGCATCCTGCGCGGCGGCTCCGAGGCCATCCATTCGAACCTGGCGCTGTGGCGCTGCGTACAGGCCGCATTGCAGGCCGCAAGCTTGCCCCCAGTGGCGGTGCAGTTGGTGGAGACCACCGACCGCGCCGCCGTGGGGCGCCTGATTGCCATGCCCGAGCACGTGGATGTGATCATCCCGCGCGGCGGCAAGGGCCTCATCGAGCGCATCTCGCGCGAAGCCAAGGTGCCGGTGATCAAGCACCTGGATGGCAATTGCCACGTCTATGTCGATGCCAGTGCCGACGTGGCCTTGGCCTTGCGCGTCACCGACAACGCCAAGACGCAGAA
>CAMCTE010000145.1 GCA_945878385.1 Azohydromonas lata NBRC 102462
GAGGCCATCACCTTCGAGCGGGTGTTGGAGACCATCGTCATCACCCATGAGGCGCTGCGGCGCTGGGGCCTGGCGCAGCCGCGGATTGCCGTAGCGGGATTGAATCCGCACGCTGGTGAGGGCGGGCTTTTCGGTCGAGAAGAGATCGACACGATTGCGCCGGCTGTTGCCGCCGCGCGCGACAGTGGCATCTTGGCCAGTGGGCCGTTTGCGCCGGACACCGTGTTCATGAGGGCGCGGCACACGGCACAGCAGCACGGCGCCTTTGACGCGGTGGTGGCCATGACGCATGACCATGGCCTGATACCCGTGAAATACCTGGGCTTGGACCAGGGCGTGAACATCACCCTGGGCCTGCCCTTCATGCGCACCAGTCCCGACCATGGCACGGCGTTTGACATTGCGGGGCAAGGGCGTGCAGACCCGAGCAGCTTCTTGGCGGCCCTGCGCATGGCGCGTCGGCTGAGCCCGGCTTCGGTGGGTTGAGCGTGCATTTGTGGCGCTACCTGACGCCAAGCTTGCGGCCAGCGCCGGTGCACCCCTGCTTTCACCTTGGTTTTCATTGAGCAGGGCCCTGGCGCTCCGCTAGAATGCCGGGTTGACCCTAACGACCCCGACCACAGGCCATTTGGTGGATGCACCACATGCACCTCGTGCAAAGTCGGGCCGCAGTTTTCAAGGACTCTCCATGAGCGAATCTTCCGTCGACAGCAGCAAGCGCACCTGGTTGATTGCATCCACTTGCGCCGGCGCTGCAGGTGGCGTGGCGGTGGCCGTGCCCTTCGTCAGCACCTTCGCGCCTTCCGAGCGGGCCAAAGCCGCCGGTGCGGCCGTCGAGGTGGATGTGGCCGCCCTGCGCCCCGGTGAAAAAGTCACCGTTGAATGGCGAGGCAAGCCGGTGTGGATCATCCGCCGTACGCCCGAGCAACTTGAGTCTCTCAAGAAGACCGAGCCGCAGGTGGCCGACCCCAATTCCGACCGCAATGCCTATCCCACGCCGGATTACGCCAAGAACCAACACCGCTCGATCAAGCCGGAGTTCTTCGTGGGGGTGGGCATCTGCTCGCACCTGGGTTGCTCGCCGTCGGACAAATTCGCCACGGGTGCCCAACCCTCCCTGCCCGACGACTGGCATGGTGGCTTTCTGTGCCCCTGCCATGGTTCGACCTTCGACATGGCAGGCCGCGTGTACAAGAACAAGCCCGCGCCTGACAACCTCGAGGTGCCGCCGCACATGTACCTCAGCGAAACCCGCATCCTGATCGGCGAGGACAAGAAGGCCTGAGCCCACAGGCTTGAGTCGCCTATTCCCCGCAAGCAGAATCGAATAGCCCATATTGGCGAGACCGCAGTCCCCGGAGTACCCCATGGCCGAGTTCAAGACCGCCGCACCGAACGCCCCCATCGGCGAAAAGCTGATGACCTGGGTGGACAACCGTTTCCCTGCCACGAAGATGTACAAGGAGCACCTCTCCGAGTACTACGCGCCGAAGAACTTCAACATATGGTACTTCTTCGGCGCGCTGGCGCTGCTGGTGCTGGTGATCCAGATCGTCACCGGCATCTTCCTGGTGATGCACTACAAGCCGGATGCGAATCTGGCCTTCGCCTCGGTGGAATACATCATGCGCGATGTGCCCTGGGGCTGGCTGGTGCGCTACATGCACTCCACCGGCGCCTCGGCCTTCTTTGTGGTCGTGTATCTGCACATGTTCCGCGGGCTGATCTACGGTTCATACCGCAAGCCGCGTGAGTTGGTATGGGTCTTCGGTTGTGCCATCTTCCTGTGCCTGATGGCCGAAGCCTTCATGGGCTACCTGCTGCCCTGGGGCCAGATGTCCTACTGGGGCGCACAGGTGATCGTGAACCTGTTCGCCGCCGTGCCCTTTGTCGGCGAAGACTTGGCCCTTCTGATCCGTGGCGACTACGTGGTGTCTGACGCCACACTCAACCGCTTCTTCAGCTTCCACGTGATCGCCGTGCCGCTGGTGCTGCTGGGCCTGGTGGCCGCGCACATCATTGCCCTGCACGAAGTGGGTTCCAACAACCCCGACGGCGTGGAGATCAAGGCCCACAAGGACGCCACCGGCAAGCCCGTGGACGGCATTCCCTTCCACCCCTACTACACGGTGCACGACATCATGGGCGTGAGCGTGTTCCTGATGGTGTTCTCGGCCGTGGTGTTCCTGGCCCCTGAGCTGGGTGGCTACTTCCTGGAATACAACAACTTCATCCCGGCCGACCCGCTGAAGACCCCCGCGCACATCGCGCCGGTGTGGTACTTCACGCCTAACTACTCGATGCTGCGCGCCACCACCGATGTGATGATGAATGTGCTCGTGGTCGTCCTGGCCCTGGGCGCAGTCACGGCAGTGGTCAAGGGCAAGTTTTCCGGTGTGGGCAAGGCCGGCATCGTCGTGGCAGCCCTGGTCGCAGCAGCCCTGTTCAAGACCTTCGACGCCAAGTTCTGGGGCGTGGTGGTGATGGGCGGTGCGGTCATCATCCTGTTCTTCCTGCCCTGGCTGGACAACAGCCCGGTGAAGTCCATCCGCTACCGTCCGACCTGGCACAAGTACCTGTACGGCACCTTCGTGATCTTCTTCCTGATCCTGGGCTACCTGGGCATCCAGCCGCCGTCGGACATCGGTACCCTGATCGCTCAGATCGGCACGCTGTTCTACTTCGGCTTCTTCCTGCTGATGCCCTGGTGGAGTCAGATCGGCGACTTCAAGACCGTCCCCGACCGCGTGGTGTTCCAGCCCCATTGAGACCGGCACAACACGGAAATCACAAGACATGAAAAAGCTGTTCGCATCCCTGTGTGCCGCTGTGGCGCTGATGTTCGGCGCCGCGCCTGCGGTACACGCTGCCGGTGGTGGCGTGGCCTGGGACAAGTTCCCCACCGAAAAGTTGAACGACCTGGCCGCCCTGCAAAACGGCGCCAAGCTGTTTGCCAACTACTGCCTGAACTGCCACGCTGCAGCCTTCATGCGCTACAACCGCATGAAGGACATCGGACTGACCGATGAACAGATCAAGCAGAACCTGATGTTTGCCACCGACAAGGTGGGCGAAACGATGAAGGTGTCCTTGGATGCCAAGCAGGCCAAGGAGTGGTTCGGTGGCAACCCGCCTGACCTCACCCTCATCGCCCGCTCGCGCTCGGCTGCCGGCATGGGTACGGGATCCGATTACCTCTACACCTACCTGCGCACCTACTACCGCGACGAGTCCAAGGCCACGGGTTGGAACAATCTGGCCTTCCCCAATGTGGGCATGCCGCATGTGTTGTGGGAACTGCAGGGCCAGCGCAAGGCGGTGTTTGAAGACCAGCCCGATCCGCACGACAAGGCCAAGATGGTGTCGGTGTTCAAGGGCTATCAGCAAGTGAGCCCGGGCACGATGAACGCCCGCGAGTACGACAATGCCATCGCCGACTTGGTGGCCTTCCTGGCTTGGATGGGTGAACCCCAGCAAGGCAGCCGGGTCCGCCTGGGGGTGTGGGTGCTGATTTTCCTGGGCATCTTCACCGTGATCGCCTGGCGTCTGAACGCAGCGTATTGGAAAGACATCAAATAAAGCCTGATCACACGCAACCCGTTGCACCGCAATCGGGTTGTTGCGCAGTGGGTGCACCGGTCCTGGTGCCAACATGCCCACTGCGCTTCGTGTTTATGAAGGCCCTTCCGAGCATCCACCGGCGGCGGTGATGCCGGCCATACAACAGAACCCTTGAGGGGAGAACAAACGCCATGATGGTCCTTTACTCCGGAACGACCTGCCCGTATTCGCACCGCTGCCGTTTCGTGCTGTTTGAAAAGGGCATGGACTTCGAAATCCGTGATGTGGACCTGTTTGCCAAGCCCGAAGACATCGCGCTGATGAACCCGTACAACGAGGTGCCCATCCTGGTGGAGCGCGATCTGATCCTGTACGAATCGCACATCATCAACGAGTACATCGACGAGCGATTTCCTCATCCCCAACTGATGCCGGGCGATCCGGTGGCGCGTGCCCGCGTGCGCCTGTTCCTCTTCAATTTCGAGAAGGAACTGTTCACCCATGTCAATGTGCTGGAAGGCCGTGGCACCAAGCCCAACGACAAGCAGATCGAGAAGGCCCGTTCGCAGATCCGCGACCGGCTGACGCAGCTTGCGCCCATCTTCATGAAGAACAAATACATGCTGGGTGAAGACTTCTCGATGCTGGATGTGGCCATCGCCCCTTTGCTGTGGCGCCTGGACTACTACGGGATCGAGGTGTCCAAGAACGCGGCGCCCTTGCTGAAGTACGCCGAGCGCATCTTCTCGCGCCCGGCCTACATCGAGGCGCTCACGCCCTCTGAGAAGGTAATGCGCAAGTAAGTCGCGCGGCCCACCCGATGAGCAGCCCTCTGAGCCCGGATGCGCAGGGCACCAGCACGCGCCCCTACCTGATCCGTGCCTTGCACGACTGGTGCACCGACAACGGCTTCACGCCCTATTTGGCGGTGCATGTGGACGGCACGGTGGAGGTGCCGCGCGAGTATGTGAAGAACAACGAGATCGTGCTCAATGTCGGTTTCGAGGCCACCAGTGGCCTGCAGTTGGGCAACGAGTTCATCGAGTTCAAGGCCCGCTTCGGCGGTGTGGCGCGCGACATTTGCGTGCCGGTGGACCATGTGGTGGCCATTTACGCGCGCGAGAATGGCCAGGGGATGGCTTTTCCGATGCCCGTGGCGCCCGGCACCGCGCCGAGCATGGGCACCGACGAGGTGTCGGGAGACCAGCACCATGGCGCGCCCCCGGCCCGAAGCGGTCCACCGCGCTTGGCGGCCATGTCCAGTGAGCGGCCCGGTCTGCGCAGTGCTGAGGAAAGCGCTGCCTCCGATGACCGTGATGGTGGCCAGCCCGATCCCAGCCCCGCAGGCGGGGGAGCAGACGGCCAAGGCGGCCGTCCATCCCTCAAGCGCATCAAATAAAATCCCAACATGGGCCGCGCCAACGCACGGCCCAGGCGACACGGTTCAGCCCCACTGATCCGCAAGCCGGCTTAGCTCAGATGGTAGAGCACCGCTCTTGTAAAGCGGGGGTCGTCAGTTCGATTCTGACAGCCGGCACCACCCACCCCATTCAGAGTGGGTTTTGTTTTTCAGCGCGTGCATCTGTCACGGTTTCCGACGCTGAGCTCTCCCCAGCCTGAATTGCACTTGAATTTGCGCCGAAACACCCTCGAATGAAGGGTGTTGCGAAGCATGGCACTTCATCACAATCGCGTTCGTTTTGAACGGGTGATGTGGCCCGTTTTTCGCCCCTGTGGCGCAACACTTTCAACGCCACAGGCGGTACCTAAGAGGGATTCTCATGCTCAACATCACCACCGTCGACAAGCGCAGCCAGTCGAAGACCGCCTCTACCGGCGATCGTGTCCTGATCTCGCGTCCCTCGGTGGTGGTGGTGGAGGTTTTGCGGGCCGATGTGGTGTCGGTGGAGCGTGCCGGACAGGACGCGATCATTCGGCTCAAGAATGGCCAAAGCGTTCTGTTGCAGGGCTTCTTCACTGCCGACCGATCGGGGTTGATCAGTGACCTGGTGTTCACCGAACCCGGTTCGCCCCTGGCTTGGTGGTCCAACCCGCTTCAGGATTGGGCGTTGGCCCGCGTGGAGCCCATTCCGGCCATCGACGTTTTGCTGCTGTCGCAGGAAGCCGCGCTGCCGGTGGTGGCAGCCGTGGGTGGGGGTCTCGGGGGCGGCGCCCTCCTGGGGGGCTTGGCCTTGTTGGGCGTGGCTGCCGGCGGTGCAGGCGGTGGGTCAGGCGGTGGCTCGGGGGGCGGAACTTCAACGCCACCGGCTGGCGGCAGCACGACACCGACCGATACGGTGCGCCCGAGCGCGGTGCTGAACGCCGGCGACACCCGCTTGTCCGCTCGTGAGTCGACCGAAGTCAGCATTCGGTTCAGCGAACCGGTCACCGGCTTCACCCTGAGCGACCTGCAGGCCAGCGGTGGAGTGCTGAGCAACCTGCGGCCCCAGGCCGATGGGGTCAGTTACCTCGCCACCTTCACACAGGACGGAACGGCCACACAGCCGCAGATTCGACTGGTGGCCGGCGGTGTGGCCGATGCGGCCGGCAATACCAATCTGGAGCTTGTGTTCGGTGCGGCGGAAGGCTTGTCCGCCGACATCACCACGCCCACGGCCATCATCACGATGTCGCGCACCCAACTGGCCGGTGGCGACACGGCGGTGGTCACCATCACCTTCAGCGAGGCTGTCAGTGGCTTCTCGTTGGACGACCTGCGCGCGGGCAATGGGGTCTTGAGCAATCTGGTGCAAAGTGCAACCAACCCGCTGGTCTACACCGCCACCTTGACGGCCAATTCTGCGGGCAACTCCAGTGCCAACCAGGTGACGCTGGCAGCGGGTTCCTACACCGATGTGGCAGGCAACGCGGGGGGCGCGGCCGCTGGGCCGGGCTACGAGGTCCGCTCGGGTGCACCCAGCCAGACCGTCACTTTGGGCGCGGTGACGGACGATGCGGCGCCGGTGACCGGCGCCGTGGCGGCCGATGGCCATACGAACGATTCCACGCCGCTGATTTCGGGTGTGTTGAGTGCCCCCCTGGCCGGCATGCAGGTGCTCGAAGTGTTTGCTGCAGGTGTTCGCTTGGGCACCGCCAGCGTTTCGGGAACCCAATGGACCTTCCAGGCCAACATGCTGGCCGATGGCGTCTATGAGGTGACGGCGCGCGTCTTTGATCCCGCCTCAGGCTTGGCCGGAGCGGCTGCCAGCCCCCAGCGCTTCACGGTGGATACGGCCGCACCCACCGCGTCCGATGTCATCATCGACATCAGCGCCACCACGCTGTCTACAGGCGAAACCGCCACCGTCACGATCTTCTTTGCCGAGCCGGTCACCGGTTTGGAGCTGGCAGACTTCACGGTCGAAAACGCCAC
This sequence comes from Azohydromonas lata NBRC 102462, assembly GCA_945878385.1. GTDB lineage: Bacteria > Pseudomonadota > Gammaproteobacteria > Burkholderiales > Burkholderiaceae_C > RFTU01. Next base: position 6,935 of record CAMCTE010000145.1, read on the forward strand.
GCTGAGCAACCTGTCGGCGCCCACCGTCAACGGCGACGGCA
>CAMCTE010000146.1 GCA_945878385.1 Azohydromonas lata NBRC 102462
GGGAGGGGGAGAAAGTCAGTCGTGCGGGCTGCGGGCCTGGATGGCCAGGGCGTGGATGCCCGATCGAATCAGGCCCTGCAGGGCATCATACACAAGGCGATGTCGGGTCACCCGGGGCATTCCGTCAAAGCGATGGCTGAGAATCCTCACCGTGTAGTGCCCCCCTTCGCGCGCGCCGGCGTGGCCCGCATGCAGGTGGCTGTCGTCCTGTACTTCCAGTTCCAGCGGCTCAAGTGCCGAACGCAACGCCGCTTCAATGGCCGCTCGGTTGGCCCGCGGGCCAGGGGATTGCAGGATGTTCAAGGCGATGCTCCGGTTTCTTCTTCCAAGTGACGGGCCACCCAAAGGGCTTGTGCCACGGAGAAGCACAACAGCAAGCCCATGCCACCAAAAAGCTTGAAGTTCACCCACACCGCGGTGTCGAAGCTGTAGGCCACCCACAGGTTCAGTACGCCCATGGCGGTGAAGAACAGGGCCCAAGCCCAGTTCAGCTGCACCCACACGGCCTCGGGCAATTTCATCTGTTGGCCCAACAGGCTGCGCAGCAGGTTGCGCTGCCACACCAGTTGTCCCAATGCCAGCGCGCCCCCCATGGCCCAATACAGCACGGTGGGCTTCCACTTGATGAAGGTCTCACTGTGGAACCACACGGTGGCCGCACCCAGGCCCACCACCAGCACCAGGCTGACCCACAACATCGTGTCCACCTTGCGCCCACGCGCCAAGGTGTAGGCCACCTGCGCAGCGGTGGCGGCCATCACCACCACGGTGGCCAGCAACACCGGCGCCACGGTCGGCGCCACCACACCCCCCTGGACCAGGAATCCCAGATGCTGTGAGGCCCAATCAGCTGCCTCGCCCGGATGCTTTTCGGCCCACTTGAAGGTGACAAAGAACAGGATGATGGGCAGGAAGTCGAGCAGCAGCTTCAATCGGTGCCCCCGCTGTCCGCAGGGCCGGCAGGGTCCCCACCGGCACCATCGGCCGCCCCTGCTGCTCCGGCGGAGAAGGCCAGCGAGGCCGAATTGATGCAGTAGCGCAGGCCGGTGGGCCTGGGGCCGTCATCGAACACATGCCCCAGGTGGGCGCCGCACTGCCGGCACCGTACCTCCACCCGCAACATGCCGTGGCTGCGGTCGGTCACTTCTTCTATCACCTCCGCCTGCACCGGCTCCCAGTAGCTGGGCCAGCCGCAACCGGCGTCGAATTTGCTCTTGGAATTGAACAGCCGGGCGCCGCAGCACACACAGTCGTAATGCCCGCGTTCCCAGTGGTCCCAGAACCGCCCGGTGAAGGCCCGCTCGGTGGCCGCGCGGCGCGTCACCTGGTACTGCACCTCATCCAACTCTTCCCGCCATTGCGCATCGGGTTTGCGGACAGGGTAGTGGGGGTCGTCGTGGTTGGACATGGTTTTTTGATTGCGGTAAGGGTCGTCTGGCAGCTGCTGCAGGCACTGCGCCAGCGCGAAGAGCTGCTCATGCTCAAGTGTAGGCAAGCCGCCGAGGTTGCAATGCCCTGGATCGGGGGAGGGGCTTGACCCGCGTTTTCCGGGTATGCCCTGAGGCCTTCGGGCCCGCGCTTCCGGTACCTTTTGGCCCCACAACTTCACCCTTTGCGCAGTCACAAAAAAGGAGACTCCGAGATGACCCGCTTCAACCGCACGATCCTGGCCACCACCCTGGCCACCACCCTGGCCACCGGCATGGCCCTGGGCGCCGGCGTGGCCCATGCCCAAAAGGGCGAGACCGTCAAGATCGCCTGGATCGACGCGCTCACCGGGCTGACCGCCGCCACCGGCAAGAACCAGCTCCAGGGCTTCCAGTTTCTGGCCGAGCAGTTCAGCAAGAGCAACCCCGCCGGCGTGAAGTTTGAGATCGTTCCCTTCGACAACAAGCTGAGCCCGCAGGAGACCGTCAGCGTCCTGCAGGCCGCCATCGACCGTGGCGTGCGCTATGTCGCCCAGGGCACGGGCACCGGTCCGGCCACCGCCATCATCGACTTCCTGGCCCGCTACAACGAGCGCAACCCTGGCAAGGAGGTGCTGTTCCTGAACTACGCTGCGGTAGATCCGTCCCTGACCAACGAAAAGTGCAACTTCTGGCACTTCCGTCTGGACGCCGACACCTCCATGAAGATGGAAGCTCTCACCACCTTCATGCAGGACCAGAAGGACATCAAGAAGGTCTACCTGATCAACCAAAACTACGCGCACGGCCACCAGGTGGTGAAGTACGCCAAGGAAAATCTGGCCCGCAAGCGCCCCGATGTGCAAATTGTGGGTGAAGACCTCACCCCGCTGGCGCAAACCCGCGACTTCGCGCCCTACATCGCCAAGATCAAGGCTTCAGGCGCCGACACCGTGGTCACCGGGAACTGGTCTTCCGACCTCACGCTGCTGGTCAAGGCGGCCAACGACGCAGGCCTGGACGCCAAGTTCTACACCTACTATGCATCCGTGAGCGGCACGCCCACGGCGCTGGGCTCCAAGGCCGAAGGCCGCGTCTACCAGGTGGGTGTCCTGCCCACCGAGGCCCCCGAAGCCCGCAAGATCATGGACGCCTACAAGGCCAAGTTCAACGACGACTACTACACCTCGCAAATCTACAGTGCCTATCAGTTGCTGACCGCGGCCATGGCCAAGGCCAAGAGCACTGACCCGCTCAAGGTGGCCTTCGCACTGGAAGGCTTGGAGACCAAGGGCCTGGCCGGCGAGATTCAAATGCGCAAGGCCGACCACCAGCTTCAGCAGCATGTGTTCATCAGCCGCTGGGAAAAGGCCGGTGCCAAGCCCTTTGACTACAGCGTCGAAAACACGGGCTACAACTTCCGCACCATCAAGACTTATGAGCCTTATGTGGCCAGCACGCCCACGTCGTGCCAGATGAAGCGCCCCAATCCGCGATAAGCTTGCGTTTCTGACAAGCGGGCCCTTCAGACGAAAGTCTGTGGGGCCCTTTTCATGAATGTCCTTCGGACGCCTCCTGGATCACCCGGCAAGTGGATCAAGTCCTCATCAACATCCTCAACGGCCTGAGCGCCGGGCTGCTGCTGTTCATGCTCAGTTCGGGCCTCACGCTGATCTTCAGCATGATGGGGGTGCTCAATTTCGCCCACACCAGTTTCTACATGGTAGGTGCCTATCTGGCCTACACCATGTCCACGGCGGTGGGTTTCTGGCCCGCCTTCCTGGTGGCGCCGCTGCTGGTGGGTGTGATGGGCGCGCTCTTCGAGCGATTTGCCCTGCGCAAGGTCCACAAGTTCGGCCATGTGCCTGAACTGCTCGTCACCTTTGGCCTTTCCTATGTCGTGCTGGAAGTCGTCAAGCTGATCTGGGGGCTGTCCAATGTGCCGTTCGCGCCTCCCGAACTGCTGCAGGGTTCTGCCTTCACCGTGATGCAGTCCAGCCAGGATGGCCTGGGCTTCATGCTGGGTGCGGCGCCCAAGGAGCTGTGCACCAGCACCGAGGCCGTCAAGGTGGCCTGTTCCACGTTCCCCGCGGCGCGCTTCTTCATCATGGCCGTGGCGGTGGTGATGCTCGTCTTCCTGTGGCTGCTGCTCACCCGTACCCGCATCGGTCTGGTGATCCAGGCCGCACTCACCCATCCGGAAATGGTCGAGGCCCTCGGTCACAATGTGCCGCGGGTGTTGATGCTGGTTTTCGGAAGCGGCTGCGCCCTGGCGGGCTTGGCCGGGGTGATCGGGGGCATGACCTTCATCACCGAGCCCTCAATGGCCGCCATCGTGGGCTCCATCGTGTTCGTGGTGGTGGTGGTGGGCGGTATGGGCTCGCTGGCCGGCGCCTTTGTCGGCTCGCTCGTGATCGGGCTGCTCCAAACCTTGCCGCTGACGGTGGATCAATCAATGGCCGATGTCGCCCGCTCGATCGGCTGGGCCGTCACGCCCGACACCTTCGGCTATCCCTTTCTCAAGATCACCCTGGCGCAGGCCGCTCCCATCCTGCCCTACCTGTTGCTGGTGCTGATCCTCATCTTCCGTCCCAAGGGCCTGCTGGGCACCCGTGAAGACTGACCACGGGGCCGCAACAACATGACCATCGATGTAACCCGTCCCGCTTATCACTTCAAGCCGCTCAATATCGGTCGCTGGATCGTCTGGGGCCTGTTTGCCCTGGTGCTGATCATCGCGCCGAAGATCTGGACCAGCGGCTTTGCCCTGACGATGCTGTCCCAGATGGGCATCGCCATCATCGCTTGCCTGGCCTACAACATGATCCTGGGGCAGGGCGGCATGCTCAGTTTCGGGCATGCCGTCTACAGTGGCTTGGGGTCGTTCCTGGCCATCCACACGCTGAACATGGTGTCGGCGGGCAAACTGAACATTCCGGTCAGCTTGGTGCCGTTGGTGGGGGGCTTGGCGGGGCTGTTGTTTGCCTTCTTGCTGGGCTATGTCACCACCAAGAAATCCGGTACCACCTTCGCCATGATCACCCTGGGCGTGGGGGAGTTGGTGTGGTCGATGTCCCTGATGCTGCCGGAGTTCTTCGGCGGCGAAGGCGGCATCTCCGGCAACCGGGTGGTCGGCCAGCCGTTCCTGGGCATCACCTTTGGCCCTCAGATCGAGGTGTATTACCTCATCGCGGTGTACTGCTTCATCACCACCGCGGCCATGTTCGCCTTTACCCGCACGCCGCTGGGCCGCATCCTGAACGCCGTGCGCGACAACCCCGAGCGGGTGGAGTTCATCGGCTACAACACGCAGATCGTGCGCTTCCTGGCCTTCATGGCCTCGGGTTTCTTCGCCGGCATTGCAGGGGGCTTGGCGGCCATCAATTTCGAACTGGTCACCGGAGAAGTGGTGGGAGCCCACCGCTCAGGGGCCTATCTCCTGTTCGTATTCCTGGGGGGCGCCACTTTCTTCTTCGGGCCCATCATCGGCGCCATCCTGATGGTGATTGCGCTGGTGCTGCTGTCCGAACTCACCAAGGCCTGGCTGCTGTACCTGGGCCTGGTGTTCCTGTTCATGGTGATGTACGCACCAGGCGGCTTCGCCAGTCTGATCATGATGAACCTGCGCGTGGCGGCCTTCGGCAAGTTGCGGCAGCTGTGGACTTCCTACTTGGCGCTGGCCGGCACCGGCTTGACGGTGCTCCTGGGCGCCGCGGCCATGGTGGAGATGACCTACCACCTGCAGATGAACGCGGCCATGGGCCCCGAGGTGCGCTTCCTGGGCGCCACATTGGACGCCACCGGTCTGGACGCCTGGTTCGGTGCGGTATTCACCTTGGCGCTGGGTGTGTTCCTGTTCGAGTTCGCGCGCCGGGCCTTCAAGGCCCAGTGGGACCAAACCCAGGAAGACATTGAGAAGGAAATCAAGCGGCGGGAGTCCCTATGAGCAGCAGCGCCCACATGAACAACGGTGCGCCGGCCGTCGAGCTGCGCGAGGTGCGCAAGAGCTTCGGCAAGACGGAAATCATCCGCGGCGCCAGTCTCCGCGTGGCCCAGGGCGAACGCGTGGCCATCATCGGGCCCAATGGCGCGGGCAAAAGCACGCTGTTCAATCTGATCAGCGGCCGCTTTGCGCCCACCAGCGGTGAGATCCACCTGATGGGCCAGCGCATCGACGGGCGCAAGCCCTTCGACATCAACCGCCGTGGCCTGGCCCGCAGTTTTCAGGTCAGCAACCTCTTCACGCGCCTTTCGGCGTTTGAAAACATCCGTTGCGCCGTGCTCTGGAGCATGGGGCATCGCTACGCCTTCTGGCGTTTCCTGGCCGACTTGGACGATGTCACCGAACGGGTGGACGAGGTGCTGGAGATGATCAAGCTGGACAAAAAGCGCGACCACCTGGCCATGAACCTCACCTATGCCGAGCAACGCGCCTTGGAAGTGGGCGTGACGATTGCGGGCGGCTCACCCGTGATCCTGCTGGACGAGCCCACGGCCGGCATGAGCAAGAGCGAAACCACCCGCTTCGTGCGGCTCATCCGCGATGTGACCGAAGGCAAGACCTTGCTGACGGTGGAGCACGACATGGGGGTGGTGTTCGGCTTGGCCGACAAGATCGCGGTACTGGTGTACGGCGAAGTGATTGCCTTCGACACGCCCGAGCGCGTGAGGGCCGATCCCCGCGTGCAGGAAGCCTATCTGGGGTCGGTGCTGGCCGACCAACAGGCCGCTGCGGCCGGTGCCTGATTCCCCGGGCCCTTCTGATCCGAACCACTGAACCCTCATGCTCACTGTTTCCAATCTCCACGCCTTCTACGGCAAGAGCCATGTCCTGCACGGGGTGAATTTCACCGTGAAACCCGGCGAGATCGTGGGCCTGCTGGGTCGCAACGGCTCGGGCCGCTCCACCACAGCCAAAGCCATCATGGGCCTGGTGGACGCCACCGGTTCGGTGCGCTGGGGCGATCAGGAACTCATTGGTTCCGAGGCATTTGAGATTGCCCACAAAGGCATCGGCTATGTGCCGGAGAACCGGGACATCTTTCCCAAGCTCACGGTGCACCAAAATCTGATGCTGGGCAGCAAGGCCGCCAAGCCCGATCCCAAGGCACGCTGGCAATTCGATGACATGTACGCGTTGTTTCCGCGGTTGAAGGAACGCCAGCACACGGAGGCCGGGGTGTTGTCCGGTGGCGAACAGCAGATGCTCACCCTGTGCCGCACGCTCATGGGCGACCCCGACCTCATCATGATCGATGAGCCTACCGAAGGCCTGGCGCCCAAAATCGTCGAGCTTGTGGCCGAGTACCTGCGCGAACTCAAGCGCCGCGGAGTGTCGGTCCTCTTGGTGGAGCAAAAACTCACCATTGCGCTCGAGGTGTCCGAGCGTTGCTTGGTCATGGGCCATGGCCAGATCGTGTTCGAGGGCACGCCGACCGAGCTGCGCGACAACCGCTACATCCGCAAGGAATGGCTCGAGGTTTGAACTCTAAAATCGAACGATCGTGCGATTTTTGATCGCACCTCGTTTCCCCCCCCTTACCCAACCCACACGAGGAGACCC
>CAMCTE010000147.1 GCA_945878385.1 Azohydromonas lata NBRC 102462
GTCCATCTACCGCTTCCGTGGAGCCGACATTCATGGCTACCTCCATACGCGGCGGCACCTGGCGCAGCACCTGTACTCGCTGAACTGCAACCGCCGGTCTGTGGAGCCGCTGGTCAGGGCAGTCAATCGGTTGTTTGCGCAGGGCGAAGAGCGCCACAGCACACCCGGCACCGAGAATTCCGGCGCCTTTTTGCACGGGCCCGATGTTCCCTTTGAAGGCGTTCACTCCCAGGGCCCTAAAGAACGTCTGGTGGATGCAAAGGGCCCGCTGCCGGTGTGGTGCGCTTGGACGGAGCCTTTGGCCCGCACGCCTGGGCAGGGCAGGTCTGTGGATGCCGCACGCGCTGCCGAGCGCCTGGCTCATCTGTTGTCAGACCCCTGCGTTGGGTTTCGAGGCCCTGAAGGCCAATTCAGGCGCCTGCGGCCCCAGGACTGCTGTGTGCTGGTCCGCAGCCGTAGCGAGTCAGACGCCATTCGGCAGGCCTTGTCAGCACGGGGTATTCCCAGCGCGTACCTCTCCGAGCGCGAGTCGGTGCTGCAAAGCGATGAGGCCGCCGATGTCTTGGAATTGCTGCGCGCCTTGCTCGAACCCAACCAACTGCATCAGGCCAGGCTCGTCTGGGCCTGTGCCTCCATGGCCTTGCCGCTGCAGCAGCAGCTCGACGAGCGCAACAACGACGCCCTTTGGGACCAAAGAATCCAGCGCTTGCAGCACACCTCAAGGCTGTGGCACACCCAGGGCGTGTTGTCGGCCATCCGGCACTTCATTCAACAGGAAGGCTTGGCAACCAGGGCGCTGGCATCGGCACGGGTGGGCGAGCGGCGTTTGACCAATTGGATGCACTTGGCCGAGTGGTTGCATGGCTTGTCTGAAATTCACCGTACGCCCGCGGCGCTGGTGCGGGCTTATGCCGCCTTATGGGCCGACCCCGGCCAAGCGCTGCAGTCCACCCCCGGCTTGCGCGAAGCCACCTTGCTGCGGTTGGAGAGCGACCAGGATGTCGTGCAAGTCGTCACCATCCACAAGTCCAAGGGTCTGCAATACCCAGTGGTCTGGCTGCCCTTCGGAGTGGGCCATCGCGAAGAACGGCGCGCGCGCCCCGCGTTTGCACTGTTGCATCAGGACGGGCGCTGGCAGGTGCAGGCCCGCGCAGAAGGCCATGACCAGGACGATGGCGAGGGCGAGCCGCTTGAAGTGTTGCGCGAAGATGTGCGCCTGCTGTATGTCGCCCTGACCCGCGCGGTCCATCAGGTGTGGCTGGGCGCCTGCCCGCGAAAGCCGCGCGAAAAGGGCGCCATGAACTGGCACCAGACCGCGCTGGGCCACCTGATCTCCGGCGTTCAGCCGCATGCCGGCCCGCAGGAGGTGGTCCAAAGTCTTCTTGCCCATTGGGATGCCCGGCACGCGCCGCAGCACGGTGCCGGTACTGAGGCCATGCGACTGGAGGTGCTGGACCCGGATACCCCTGAGCCGCTGACCATGTGGCAAGGCGCACCGTCGATGACCGACGCACCGCCAGACGAAAGCCTGCCCACCGACTTCAGGCCGGCCAGCGCCGTGTGGAATCCGGTTCAGGCCCGATGGAGGGTGGCCAGCTACTCCGCGCTCGCGCAGGGTGCAGGCTCATCCACGCCGGACTGGCGCGACCTCCGCTGGGACGAAGCGGTCCGCGGCACCGCGGCCACTGCGGATACCGCGTCACCGCAACAAGGCCAGAACCCCTGGCACGGTTGGGCCTCCAGCGCGGCTTTCGGGCAGTTTCTGCACGAGTGCCTGGAAGCCGGCGCCGCTCACGGATTCGCCTCAAGAACGGGCCAGGGATGGCAACCGCAGTTGCAGGCCATGTTGAAGGCCAGCGAGTGGGCGCCTTGGGCTTCGGACATTGAGCGATGGCTCGTTCAGGCCGTCACGCATCCTGTGCTTCCAGGCCAGCGCAGCATCGCCGGGCAGGGCAGCCCGCATGCAGAACTGGAGTTCTGGATGCCGATGGAGCGGATCGACACCCAAGCCCTGGACCGCTTGCTGCAGCAACATCTGTGGCCAGGGCAGCCCAGGCCCCCACTGAGACCTCAGCAGGTTCAGGGCCTGCTGATGGGCTATGCAGACTTGGTGTTTGAGTCGCAGGGGCGCTACGAAGTGTTGGACTACAAGTCCAATCGCCTGGGCGATGGCCCTCAACACTACGACACGCCGAACCTGAGGCAAGCGGTTCTGGAACACCGATACGACCTGCAGGCCGCGTTGTACCTGTTGGCCCTGCACCGGCTGCTGGCCCAGCGCTTAGGCCCCCGCTACCAGATGAAGCAGCACCTTGGCGCCGCGCACTTCATGTTCCTGCGCGGTATCGACCATCCGGGTGGCGGTGTGCTGAGCATCAACGCAGAACCCGAATGGTTGCTTGCCTTGGATGCCCTGCTGGGCCAGGATTCAGCTTCGAGTGCGGGGCCGGGCGAGGGCTCTGACGAATCCTTGGCTGAAGGCAAACATGAGGCACGTCATGAAGCCTGACCGAATACCTGGCGCCACAACCGACACAGGCACGGCGGACCTGCAGCCCACCATCGAGGACGGGTTCACCCACCTGGACCTGGAGCTGGCGGCGTTGTTGCGCCGCTTGGTGGGCCATGAGGGCTGCTCATCTCCAGAAGAAATCGCATGGTGGTGTGCGGCACTGTCCCTCGCCAGCAGGGCCCATGGCAGCGGCCACACCAGCCTGGAGCTTCCTCGAACGCCCACGGACCGGCGCCTGGCAGACGCCATCAGCGCGTCTGACGCCCCTCCTGTGCAGCGGGCTGCGGCCACGGTGCAAGCCCCAGTCGACCGGCAGCAGGCGTTGGCCTGCTTCATTGCCCGTTGGGCCCATGAGCCGGTGGCACCCATGCCCCAAGCCGTGCGCGCCACCGGGCTGATGGTTCACGAAGCCGGCCGCGTGTATCTCTCGAGGCTTTGGGCCTGCGAAGTCCGGGTGGCCCATGAATTGGCGGCAAGGGCACGCCCGCTGGGCCCGCCACCGCCGGCGCGCGCCCAGGCGCTGTTGGACGAATGGCTCCCCACCTCGGAAGAGTCACCCACCGCCGACCAGCAGCAGGCCTGCCTTCAAGCCTTGACCGCGAGGCTCACCGTCATCACCGGCGGGCCGGGCACCGGCAAGACCCACACGGCCGCGCGCGCCCTGGCTTTGTTGCAGGCCTTGCGCCCAGAGGGTTCGCCCCTGCAGCGCATCGCTTTGGCAGCGCCCACGGGCAAGGCGGCCGCCCGCCTGCGCCAAGCGCTCGAACAGGCATGGGCCACCTTGCCCCATGACGGTCATCCACCCGGCTTCTGGGCGCAAGCGTGGAAGGCGATCCACCCCCCGCAGACCGTGCACGCGCTCCTGGCCCAGTGGCGGCGCGACAGTCGAGCCACCCGGCGCTCCGGCGCGTTGCCGGCCAAGCGCGTGGGTGGCAGAACCGCGCCCACCCTCCAGGTCGACACGCTGCTGGTGGATGAGGCCTCGATGCTCGACCTCGAACTGCTGGACGAATTGCTTCAGGCCTTGGCACCCACCACCAGGCTCATCCTCATCGGCGACCGCGATCAGCTGTCATCGGTAGAAGCCGGGGCTGTGATGTCCGACATCTGCCTGGCCTTGCAGGGCCACTGCGCCCTGGCGCCGCTGCGCCACAGCCGCCGGTTTCAGGGCACGATAGGGCGTTGGGCCAAAGGAATCCAGGCGGCTGATCCTGCTGTGCTGGGCGAACTGACCGCCGCACTGAACACCCAACACTCTGCGCTGGTGAACCTGGCCGCCGGCCCCAGAGGCTGGCAACCCTTCGCGTCGCGGATGAAGGCCCTTCGTGCCGCCGATAGCGTAATGCACGTTGCCGCGGACTGCGAGATCGACGCTGCCTGGGTCCAGGCCCTTCAGCATATGGACGATTTCCGCGTGCTGGCCGCCGTGCGGCGAGGGCCCTGGGGCGTGGACGAGCTCAATGCGGCCATCCAGCGGGCCTTGGCCCATGGGGGATGGCTGAGCTCGGAGGACGGATGGTCCCACGGACAAGTTCGGATGGTCACCCGAAACGACGAGTCCACCGGGCTGCGCAACGGCGATGTGGGCGTCATCGCCAGGCCACAAGGCCAAGGGCCGGCCCAGTTCGTGTGGTTGTCGGGCACCGAGATCCGGCGCATCGGCTTGGCTCGGCTACCGCCAAGCGAGCCGTCGTGGGTGATGTCCGTTCACAAGAGCCAAGGCTCAGAATTCAGCCATGTGGCCCTGGCCCTGCCCGATCAAGACAGCCCCGTCCTGTCCAGGGAACTTATGTACACGGGCCTGACCCGTGCACGGCATGAGGTCAGTTTGTTTGGTTCACGCCCGGAATTGCTGACCGCGGCATGCCGGCGGGGCGCACACCGCATGAGCGGGCTGGCCCAGCGGTTGAGCGACCTGTTGGGTTCGGCCCCAATCAGCGACGCTGGTCGAACTGAAGCATCAAGTCCCACTCGGACGGGCGCCTGAGGCTGGCGTGGTGGTGCCAAACTTCGAAGGAATCCTGCGCCTTGGGGCCCTTTTCTCGGCCATCGGCGTCAACGGAATGACCGCTGCTGAGCTTGGGCAAACGCTGACTCAGGGCCGAAAGGGTGGACTTGCTGCGAGTGGAATTCATGGTGGTGATGCTGAACCGATAAGGCTCCAACGCAGCCGGCTCCCGCTTGGTTGACAATCCGCACGCGGCCCGCAATCCTAGGGCTTACCCCAATCCCGCCGGCAGCCCGACGCCGACGGCGCTCCACCCAAGCCCTGTAGGCAACCGACATGACCAGCACCGTCGATTCGACCCCTTCGGAGGGTTCAGCCCTCACCAAAGGGTCATCCGATGGGGTCTCAGCACAGGAATGGCAGCACCTGTCCGCGCTGCGGCAAGCCCTCGCCGACTGTGGCGCGGGTCCTCAGCACGCCGCTCGATTTTTGCGCGCATGGTTGTGGAACCAGGAACTGCGCGCAGGGCGTGCCTTGCCGGAAAACCATTTCCCACGCGCACTGCTGGAGCGCTCACCGGGGCTGCGCCAAGGCTTGAGTGGGTTGGCGCGCCTGGTTTCTGATCATCCCGCTGAAGATGGGTCACGCCGCCTGTTGCTGGCGCTTTCAGACGGGCGCACGGTCGAAACCGTGCTCCTGCCACGCCAAGGGGTGTGCGTCTCCACCCAAATCGGTTGCGCAGTGGGGTGCCGCTTCTGCATGACCGGACGCGACGGCCTCATGCGCCAACTGGGCAGCGCCGAAATCGTGGCACAGGTGGTGCTGGCCAGGTCCATGGCGCCGGTGCGCAAGGTCGTCTTCATGGGCATGGGTGAACCGGCGCACAACTTGGCTGCCGTGCTCGAAGCCATCGACCTGCTGGGGCAGGAAGGGCAGATTGCCCACAAGCAACTGGTGTTCTCCACCGTGGGAGATGAGCGCGCCTTCGAAGCACTCGCGCGGCAGCGCATCAAGCCCGCCCTGGCCTTGTCCTTACACACCACGCGGCATGCACTGCGCCGGGAACTGTTGCCGCGGGCGCCAGACCTCTCACCCCAGTACCTCGTCGAAGCCGCCCACCATTACGCCGAGCTCAGCGCCTACCCGGTGCAGATCCAATGGACCCTACTGGCCGGCGTGAACGACGGGGATGACGAACTGGAGGCCATTGCCCGAATGCTTCATGGGAGGCGTATGATGCTCAACCTGATCCCCTTCAATTCCGTGGAGGGCAGTGGCTACGAGCGCCCCTCGTGGGAGCGCGCGGCGGAAATGGCCCGTCGCTTGAACCGACAGGGCATCTACACGCGTCTGCGCCGCTCGGCCGGTCAGGATGTCGAAGGGGGCTGCGGCCAGCTGCGGGCCCGCAATCCTGAAGTGAAAACCTCAACTCGTTCAGCGCATGACCGCACAGTCAGCGAGCACCAGGTGATGCTCACACCACCCCGTCTCAGGCGCGCGATCAACGACGGGGCGGGCCAACCGTAGGCTGCGGGTACATCAGCATCGACACCCGCGCTCAGAGTCAGCGCAGTTGCTCGAGCGCCTGGCGAAGGTGACCCAGCGAGCGCTCGGGATGGTGCAGCTTGTCCAGGCCGAACAGGCCCAACCGGAAGGTGCGGAAATCGGGCCCCTCGTCGCACTGAAGCGGCACCCCGGCCGCCGTTTGCAGGCCCAGGGCCAGAAACTTCTTTGAATTCTGTATCTCCGGGTCGCTGGTGTAGCTCACCACCACGCCGGGCGCTTCAAATCCCGGCGCGGCCACACCGCGGTACCCAAACTCGGCCAACAGTGCCCGCACCCCGCGCCCCAAGGCCCACTGCTCTTGGCGCAGCTTCTCAAAGCCGTACGCCTGCGTCTCGCGCATCACCGCCGCCACGCGGCTCAGCGCATCGGTGGGCATGGTGGTGTGATAGACATGAGCGCCTGCCTCATAGGTTTCCATCACCTGCAGCCACTTGCGCAGGTCGCAGGCGAAACTCGTACTGGTGGTCTGTTCGATTGCACTCCGCGCACGCTCGCTGAGCATCACGAAGGCGCAGCTCGGAGAACCCGACCAGCCCTTTTGCGGCGCACTGATCAGCACATCCACCCCGGTGGCGCGCATATCCACCCAGGCTGCCCCCGAGGCGATGCAATCCAGCACCATCAAGCCACCGTGCTCGTGCAGCGCTTCAGAGACCGCGCGCAAGTAGTCGTCGGGCAGGATCATGCCGGCCGAGGTTTCCACATGCGGGGCGAACAACACTGCGGGGCGGTGGGTGCGGATGGCATCCAGCACCTCGGGCAGCGGCGCGGGCGCCCAGGGCTGCTGCGCCCCAGGGGCCACCGGTCGTGCCTTGAGTACCTTGCATGTCGCCGGAATGCCGCCCATGTCGAAGATCTGCGTCCAACGGTAGGAAAACCAGCCGTTACGCAACACCATCACATCGCGCCCGGTGGCGAACT